>CAYGQJ010000006.1:83593-85787 GCA_964351845.1 uncultured Flavobacteriaceae bacterium
ACACTTTATCGATGTTATTTGCTTTTTATCGATTAAATTTGTTTAAAATCGAAATGACCACATCTTTTACCTAACCTAATCTAACTTATGCTAACTTGCGCCAAATTCATCTAAAAATTAGCCCCAAAACTTTTTTATAGACGATCACTGCCCCTTAACATCGAATATATAATGTAGCACATACGCATCCCCAAATCCCTATTATTTATATAAGAATCCCTCTATTTTATATGACGACCTACTTGAACTTACCTACCCGATCTCTTCTTAACAAAAGGCTACTCTTCCTCCTATGTGCTCTACTTACCGTAGTCACAACACAGGCACAAACGAGAGCGACGATTACAGGTACCATTACCGATCAATTTGGCGCACTTCCGGGTGCTACCGTGAGTATTGAAGGAACGACACAAGTGACCACCACCGATGTAAATGGTGTTTATGAATTTTCGGTAGATGAAGGGACCTACATTATACAAGCTCATTTTGTGATGTATCTAAAAGATGCAAAAGAAGTGTCTGTAAAAGTAGGAGAAACCGTACAGATTGATTTTTTATTAGAAACAGGTTTCTCTATAGATCAACCGATAAGTTTGGGTACGAGAGGAAGCCCTATATCAGGGTTGGACACCTCATCGCCTGTAGATATTATTACGCCTCAAATGCTAGAAAATGCAGCAGGCTTAGAGTTAAGTACGGTATTACATTATTTGGTACCTTCATTTCACTCCACACATCAAACCATCGCAGATGGCACCGATCATATAGATCCGGGGACATTGCGCGGCTTAGGTCCCGATCAGGTATTGGTGCTTATTAACGGAAAAAGAAGACATAGTAGTTCATTACTCAATGTAAACGGAACTGTAGGAAGAGGAAGTGTTGGAACCGATTTTAATGCGATTCCACTGGCTACGATTGAACGTATTGAAATCCTGAGAGAAGGCGCCACTTCGCAATATGGATCTGATGCGATTGCTGGAGTGATTAATATCATTCTGAAAAAACAAACGGAAGTTATTGATATTGATAATAGAGTGCTGATCAATAGTGAAGGAGATGGCTTTGAAAACTATTCTTCGGGGAATTTTGGATTGAAATTAGGAAATAGTGGTTACGTGAATGTGACTGCGGAATATCGAAATAGAAACGCCACCAACAGAGCGGGCGATTATACGGGTCTTGTGTATAGTGAGGATCCTATTGAAGATGCATTATTAATTGAAGAAAATGATTTCTTTGGTCAAACGGGATATGATAACAGGCGTGTCATGGAAATCGGGAATGCCGAAACGCAGAATCTTGCCCTCTATTTTAATGGGGAATTCAAGATGTCGCCTAACGCTACGATTTATCTACACGGAGGCAGAAACTACAGAGAAGGAAAAGCAAAAGGATTTTATAGATTCCCTAAAGATGAAGATCGTGTGGTTTTATCCCTTTTCCCGAATGGATTTTCGCCAGAGATCTTAACCGACATTCAAGACGATGCGGTTGTCATCGGAATTAAAGGAATCAAAAATGGCTTTAATATTGATTTCAGCCACACTATTGGAAATAACCGAATAGATTACACGATCAATAATTCAAACAATGCCTCTTTGGGGATTACATCCCCTCGTACGTTTTATTCGGGCGGTTTTTCGTATAATCAAAATACCACCAACCTAGATATCTCAAAGCCACTTGACTATTTTAAGGGAGTGAATTTGGCGTTTGGTGCCGAATTACGTGTTGAGAATTATCAAATTATCGCAGGAGAAGAAGCTTCCTATGTAGATGGAGGGGCGACTTTTACAGATGCCAATGGCGAAGAAAGACCACGTATTCCGGGAGCGCAAGTATTTCCAGGGATTCAACCCGAAAATGAATTAAGTCGATTCAGAAGTAACTCTGCCGGATATGTAGATGTAGATGCCAACCTCACCGATGACTTTTTAGTTCGCGTAGGCGGTCGCTTTGAATCTTCTAATGATTTTGGAAGTCAAGGAGTTTATAAAATAGCAAGTCGGTATAGTATTAATGATAATCTAAGTGTTAGAGCTGCCTATTCTAAAGGGTTTAGAGCCCCATCTTTACATCAGGTCTATTTTCAAAATATTAGTTCGCAATTCATTAATAATACCATTGTACAAGTAGGAACGTTTAACAATGAAAGTGCTGTTGCGAGAGAAGCCTTTGGCATTGACAGGCT
>CAYGQJ010000006.1:85887-88101 GCA_964351845.1 uncultured Flavobacteriaceae bacterium
CTCACAGAAACGAAAGTGGTCGGTCCCATCAAGGTATCCAACTCACTTGCAGGACAAGAAGATGTCTTGTTTAATAGAGAGGAAGTGGCACGTGTCGAAAAAGCACAGCCAAATTATAAAGTAAATTCAAGTGTTTCCTATGAATGGAAAAAATACAAAGCACAGCTAAGCAATACCTATTTTGGCGATGTCACTTTTTTACATCCTGATGATGGTGACCCTAATAATTGGGTACTTAATGACTATACAGGTCTTGTGGAATCCAGAGATCAGGTATTTACACCAAAGCTAATCACAGACGCCACCCTAAGCTATCAAGCGAATACAAATATTATTTTCACTATTGGCGGTAACAATATTTTTAATGTATATCCAGACAGACACACACACGAAGCAAATACCAGTCAAGGAAGCTTTGTATATAGTAGACGTGTCCAACAGTTTGGCGTAAGCGGTTCTAATTTCTTTGTTAAATTATTATTACGTTTATAATGGAGAGTCAAAAGATGTTGAGAAACTCCACATACATAAAAAAAGTATTGTTCTTGCTCCTTCTTATGGTGCTGAACATAGGCAATGTATACGCCCAAAACACCGAAAACAAACAGGTGGAACGTTTACAACGGGCTATTTTTATTTATAACGTTGGAAATCAAATTGCCTGGCCCAATGCTACCGATTTTAAAGAAGTCACCATTGGTGTTTTAGGTCCCGATAGAACGTCTATCGATTTAAAAGCCATGGCGCAAAAACGAAACATTGATGGGAAACCAGTCAACGTGGTGACTTATTCCAAAGTGAAAGACCTAGGAGAGATTCAAATCCTCTATGTCAATAATCGCTTTAACTACGCGATTGAGTATATCCTACAGTCTATAAAAGGGAAAAATATCTTATTAATTACTGAGGATTATGCCTATAATGCGTCCATGGTGAATATGGTGAATGTCGGTTCTTCCTTTGAGTATGAGATCAACTCGGCATTACTCGCAGCAGAAAACTTCACAGTAGCCCCGTCGCTCTCTCAAAATGCTGTCACTTCTGTTCAAAAATGGAAAGCGCTGTTTAAAAACACACAGTCCTTACTCGAAAAAGAACAGGCTATTTTAGCCGACAAAACCAAAGAGTTATTAGAAAAAGACACCTTACTTAAAAGCCAAGAAAACATTTTAGAAACGCAGAAGGATACCATCTATCAGCAAGAAAAAAGTCTGCAAACGAAAGAACTTGATTTCAAAAAACAATTGGATTCCATCGACATATTAGTATCGATGAATCAATTACAAGAACAAAAATATGAGGATAAAGTCGCCCTCGAAAAAGTGCTTGAAAAACAGATCAGAGATCAAATCCAATACTTAAAAACGCAGCAAGATCAAATTACTGAGAGCACTCAAAAACTCGACGTGCAAGAAGCGCTTTTGACTGAAAAGAATGAAGCAATTAGTGAAGCGACATCAATTATAGATACCCAACAGGCAATCATTTCCAACGAAAAGAAAATCAATTACCTCCTGATTGCCATCACTGGTTTATTGTTGTTGGGCGCTATCTATTATTTCATCAATTACCGCAAAAAAAGAGCGCTTAGTACTACCCTAATCGCTAAGAATAAAGAAATAAGCACACAAGCCAAAAAGTTAGCACTAAAAAATGATGAGGTCGAACAATTCGCCTATATCGCGAGTCATGATTTGAAGGAACCGCTGAATACCATTTCTAGTTTGATCATGCTCATCAAAGAAGAAAGCGAAGACAGCCTTGATGCGACGACCTTAGAGAATTTGGAATATATGGATGCGTCTAGTACCCGTATGCGTTCTTTGATCGAAACCTTATTACAACATTCTAAATTAGGCGCTATGCGGGACGTAGAACTGGTAGATTGCAATGCGCTGTTGCAGGATCTTCAAAAGGACTTAGCCACCGTTATTCAAAAGAATCAAGTGGTCTTTGAGATTGATCCGTTACCAGCTGTTATGGCATCCAAGGTGGAGCTTCGTTTGGTGTTTCAAAACCTGATTACCAACGGGATTAAATTCAGGAAAGCAACGACCACGCCTGTGATCAAGATTTCGTATTCCAAAGATGCCGATGAGGCATTTCCTGATCAGTATTATCACACATTTAATGTCACCGACAACGGCATTGGTATCCCTACCGAACATCAAGAAAAGATCTTTACTATTTTTCAACGCCTACACGCCGACGAAG
>CAYGQJ010000007.1:0-19170 GCA_964351845.1 uncultured Flavobacteriaceae bacterium
ATAACCCAATAACCCAATAACCCAATTGTCAAAACTATACCTTGTCCCAACACCTATAGGAAATCTAGAGGATATTACGTTACGCGCCATTCGTGTGCTTAAAGAAGTAGATCTTATTCTTGCCGAAGATACCCGTACTAGCGGAAAATTACTCAAGCATTTTGAGATTGCCACGCCTATGATGAGTCATCATATGCATAATGAGCATAAAACGGTAGAAAATCTTGTAAAACGCTTGCAAGCAGGAGAAACCATCGCTTTGATAAGTGATGCCGGGACACCCGCTATTTCTGACCCAGGATTTTTATTAACCAGAGCCTGTGTAGTAGCTGGGATTGAAGTAGATTGCCTTCCAGGAGCCACCGCATTTGTTCCTGCGCTTGTCAACAGCGGATTGCCCAATGATAAGTTTGTTTTTGAAGGATTCCTTCCTGTAAAAAAAGGAAGACAAACACGACTTCTAACCCTCGCAGAAGAAACACGAACGATCATTTTTTATGAATCGCCTCATAAGCTGATAAAAACCTTGGGGCATTTTGCTGAGTTTTTTGGTGAAGACCGTCAAGTATCAGTATCTCGGGAGATTACAAAGCTTCATGAAGAAACGATACGTGGTACTGTGACCGAAGTTTTAGCGCATTACACAAAAAAACCACCAAAAGGAGAGATTGTCATTGTGCTTGCTGGGAAAAAGTAAAACCTATGAAAACTTCCAAGAAGAAGAAAAAGAAGGGCAAGAAAAAACAAAAAAAGAGAACTATTAATATTCCTTTTCTAATAGTAGGCATTGCTTTTATTTTAATGAGTTTTATAGATACCTCAACGCATGCTGAAAGACAAGATGTGATACAAGCACAGATAACCCTCAGTACAGATATTCAAGTTATAAAAGGTAGGAGAAGTGATAATTCACATAAGTTTTGGGCAGAAGAATATGCTACTCAATTTGTTTTTGAAGACGGAATACACCCCTTTAGAGAAGATGACTCATATAAAAGCTTTGTGAAAGGCTCTAAAATTCAAATCTTAATCCCTCAGGGATATAATTTAGAGGATAAACTAGAAGAAACACCTGTATATGGTTTGTCTAGAAATGGAAAAGATTATTTGACATTGGAGCAATACAATATGTTTAGTAGTGAGTATTCTTTTCGATTGAATTTTTTTTCTTTCTCTGGTGGAATTTTTATTTTGTTAAGTGCACTATCATTAGCTAATAGAAGGCAATTAATCATTTTAGGTGTTTTATATGCAATAGCAGTTGTGGTTATGCTAATTTTCGAAATAGGAATTTATACATAATTAAGCATGAAAACACTTCTTACTCAAATACGCGCTTGTGAGATATGCTCAGCACATTTGCCTTTAGGTCCAAATCCTATTGTGACGGCGCATCCAGATGCTCGAGTGATTATTATAGGACAGGCGCCTGGTACAAAAGTGCACAAAACCTCTATTCCGTGGGATGATCCGAGTGGGAAGCAACTGCGTAAATGGTTAAACTGTGATCCTGCTGTTTTTTATGATCCCACAAAAGTCTCTTTAGTGCCGATGGGATTCTGTTATCCTGGTAAGGGAAAGACAGGAGATTTACCTCCAAGACCAGAATGTGCCCCGCAATGGCATGAGCTATTACTCGCTAAAATGCCTCACATACAGCTCATTATTCTCATTGGGATGTATGCCCAAAAATACTATTTGAAGGACACCGCAAAGAAGACGCTCACAGAGACGGTAAGAAACCATACAGCATATGGACCTAAAATTATTCCGTTGCCGCACCCTTCGCCCCGTAACCGATTTTGGCTCACAAAAAACCCATGGTTTGATGTAGACGTTGTGCCTACGCTTCAGTCTGCTTTCGCGAAAGCGGTATCAGATTGATTTTCTAAGGGAGAGTGAAAAGAGGTCGTTAGTCGTGTTTGGGATACTTAAATGGTAGTTTTAAATCGTCAACGTTCCAACGTGTCTGAGCGGCGATCATGCGTAATAATTCACCTAACCCAACAAGATGTTGATGTGCTTTTATTTTTTTGCCATGAGCATTTGTGAAGATAAGAAGACCTGTTACAGGGTTGAATTTTATAGAAGTAATATCACTCCAATTCATGGAGAGTTTCTTTTTATAGACACTAATAGCTTCTATTCTATTTGAGTTAAAGTGAACGCTGTGATTTACATACCAAATAGCACAGAGATACCCTAATCCTCCAAACAAAATCAAAAAAGCGGAACCAATTACCCATTCACTACCATCCTTAATAGTCAGGCCAGCGGCAAGAAACCCTATACACCCTAAACTAATAAAAGTAATACCCATATACCAGTATAGTTTATGTAGTCTGAGTTCAAAATAGCCCCCTAATGAACTTTTTACACGTTTTTTTATGCTTTTGTTTAGATAGGAAGACACTAGAGCCACTAAAATCATGGTTATGGCTGTTCCTATAATTGTATCCATTTGTTTTATTGTCTAAAAAGAATACTTGGCCGCAAGAATCAGATTACGACCTGCTGCCGAAATTCCAGAGGCGTATGTTCTATAGCGTTGATCTGTGATATTATCTAGATTTGCCGTAAGATTCCAATGTTCATTAAGCTTGAATTGACTAGAGAGATTGAGGGTGTACCATTTTGGAGAAAATGGATTTCCATCGGCGTCTATGGCAAAAAGCTCAGGACTGTCACTCACTTCGGGTGATAAATCATTAAAGTTTAAAGCGCCATTGTAATTGACAAAGGCATTGAAGATCCATTTGTCTTTTTTCCAGATGAGGTGTGTATTCCCAAAAGTAGGCGCTACGTGACGCACAGGGAGTAAAGACCCATCTTCTTCCTTTTGCTCTCCTCGCGTGATATTAAACTGAGAGGTGAGGTTAAAATGGTAAGGCAATTTAATATCAATTCCTGCTTCAAATCCCCATACTTGTGCAGATCCAGCATTTTGGACAGCTTCTATATTGACAGTTTCTCCGTCAAACTCGATCGTAGAAGACCCATTAAGTGTAAAATCTCTACGTACCAAGGCATTTTCTAGTTTTGAATAATACACATTAGCATCAAGCGTAACGATGTTATTGAAGTTTAAAACCGTTCCTATCTCTGCATTATAAGCATATTCGGCTTTTAAATCAGGATTTGGAATGACCAAGTCACCATCACCACTATCAAATACTTTCCCGAGGTCATCTATATTGGGTGCTCTAAAAGCGGTAGAGAGATTTGTTTTAAGTAAGACTGTTTTAGAAACTTCGTAATTAAGTCCTGCACTTCCCGTAAAATTTCCAAAATCTAATCGAGATTCTTCAAAAGGGAAGTTGAAAAACGGATTGTTACCTCTAAAGTCCGTAAAAATAAATAATTCGTTGTAGCGTAAGCCCGTATTAAGTTTTAGTTTAGGCGCAAGATTAAATTGCCCTGTCATATACACCGCAAGTGATTGCCATGAAGAGCCATCAGGATAGCGGGTATCGGTTAGTTCAAAGGTGCCTGTTTCTATATCGGTAGTAGAACCGTTAGAGTTTATGTGGTTATACACATACTCAAGCCCGTAGTTAAGTTTGGTCTTCCTGTTTTTAAGTTTTTTTGTAAAGTCCAATGCTGCCGAATACGCATTGACGCGCTCGGTACGGCTACGAAGACTAGTTCTTCCAAACCGTCTGTCGTTTCTGCTTTCTTCAGAATTTTGAAAAGCAACAGTCGCTTGCACGCGATCGTACCAAGGGCCGGCACCTTCCTTATTGATTTGTAAGCTTGTTAAAAACCATTTTTGAGGACCGTAAAACCATTCTGCTGCTCGTAATTCGCCATCTTCCTCTCTTTGCGTGAGACGATCATAGCGATCATAATCTGATGTAGTTGCATAGGACACATTAAAATTAAAATCCCATGTATTATTGGGTGTATATCGTACTTTCTGTAAGAAATTATAGCTGGTATACCCTGTACTAACTTGTTGCAAGGGGTCATCATTTTGTAGGACCACATCTTCTCCATCGATACGACGTACAAATTCAGTACGTAAATACGCATCTGGACCATGTTTTCCTTGTCGTTGATCTCCATAATCTGAAAAACTGGCACTGGTGAGAAATGCCCATTTTCTAGTTCCTATATTAAAATCAAAATGTCCTGTATTTTCATTGTTTGCTGTGCTGTAGCGCGCAAGTGCATTTCCAGAGACTAAAAGCCCTAAGGTATCTATTTTTGAAAGCTGTGGTTTTTTGGTGTAAAAGTTTAAAACTCCACCTACGGCATCACTACCATATATAACCGACCCTGGGCCAAGGATTACTTCTGTTTTTTCTAAGGCAAAAGGGTCTATAGAAATGATGTTTTGTACATTTCCTCCCCGAAAAATAGCTGTATTAAAACGTATGCCATCTAGGGTGATGAGAAGTCTATTGGTAGAGTATCCTCGTATAGAAGGGCTTCCGCCTCCTAGCTGACTTTTTTGAACAAATACTTGTCCACTTGTTTGTAGTAAATCGGCAGCGGTTTGTGGGTTATATAATTCAATATCTTCTTTTGAAAGACCCACTATTTTTTGAGAAATTTCACTCTTTTTTTGGCCAAATTTTGATACAGATAAGATGATTTCGCCAAGGTTATTTTCCAATGGTTTTAAAAAAACTTTATAGCCATAAGCTATGATTTCAGCTTTTGTATG
This sequence comes from uncultured Flavobacteriaceae bacterium, assembly GCA_964351845.1. Lineage (GTDB taxonomy): Bacteria > Bacteroidota > Bacteroidia > Flavobacteriales > Flavobacteriaceae > Dokdonia. The sequence continues at coordinate 4,670 of CAYGQJ010000007.1, forward strand.
GCTAACTTTTAGATGTGCTACTTCTGAGAAAATGATTTTTTCTGCTTTCGCGAAAGCAGAAATATCTGCCTTCCCATCAAAATCTGTAATCGTACTTACACTTTTGTCTTCATTGTATAGGGTAACACTCGCAACAGGTTCTCTTGTATCTATATCAAGAACCGTAATCTGTTGCGCTTGCGATGTAATTGTTATAAATAAAAGTAGAATAAATGTATGACGCATTTAGGTGAAAATTGAATTAAGCACAGCAAGTGAGCGAGGTTTTTTAAAACCGTGCAAATGTAGCTCATAATACTGTAGTAACATAGTGAGGAAATCACTACGTTGTTTTTGGTTTAGTTTGATGTTTGGTAATGCATCAAATTTTATGCCCAACAGCTTTTTTAAAATGTTAATTTGCACCCCATTTTGGCAATACATATTTATTTCTGAAGTTTCAAAAGTGCCCTCCATAAGATTAAAATATTCATAATTACTTTGCGTTTGATCGGGATAAAAACCAAGGTATTCTGTGAGTTTTACTAGAAATAATAAATGAAAGTTTGCAATGTTATCGTTGGTGTCCAACCAAATGGTAGAGGCGGTTAAATAATCAAATAATAGGGTGTTTTCTTCTTCTTCTATAATCGTATGACGTAACACGTCTGAAATAAAGAAAACAACAGCTGTTTTGGCAATATCTGTATGAAGGTTTCTGTACTGATAATCTACTTTTGCCTCTCGTATGGTTTCTAGCGTGCCCTTGTCTTTATGGTTTGCTTCTATCGCTAGTATAGTAAGCGGTTGAAACATAGCTGTTCTGAGCTTCCCTTTTTTAGATTTTAAGATATTTCGTAACAGATATGATTTAAGACCGCTACTTTTTGTAAAACATTTTACGATAAGGTCTGCTTCGCTATACTTGAGAGCAGAGATGACTATTGCCTGTGTTTTAATAAGCATTATCGTATAATCATCAGTTTGGCAATTTGAGTTTCTAGCGCGTCTGGACCTGTAATGAGGATAATATATACACCAGAGGCAACTCTGTGTCTTCCAAAAGCCCTCGTGTCCCAAGTAATGCTGCCACCTACCGTATTTTCTTCATATACAAGGTTTCCTGTAATATCTGTGATTTTTACATTGGTACGTGCTGTAAGTCCTTGTATGGTTACTTCTCCGTTAAATGTAGGTCTCACAGGATTAGGATACACAATGACTTCTTCTAAATTTTCTGCGGGTCCTGTATTGGTACCATTAAAAGAGACTAGCCCCTCTGTAGTGGCAAAATACACGGTACCTGTTTCTGGATCGAGTGCAATATCTTGAACGTTGTTAGAAGGTAAAGGAGAGTTGTCTTCTGTAAAATGGAATAAGGTTTCTTGACCGCTAGGGGAAAAAAGGAAAACACCAGAATCTATAGTGGATATCCATTTGTTATTTGCCCCATCGACCACAATTTCGGTAATAGATTGGTCATTAAGCAACTCTTGGGCGAGGCCATCTTGGAGTATAATAATGGCATTTGTAGTCACATTAGACTCTGTAAATATAGAGGAGGGTGAAAACAACACACGAAGGCCTCTTCGGGTCCCTATCCACAAGGATCCGTTGCGATCCAGCGTGAGTGCTCTTATATCATCATCTGGAAGATTGGCGCCTTCTTCTTCTCCAAAAATACGAGCAAAACTTCCATTATCTGGGTCATAGCCTGCTACGCCTGCGTTACTGGTTCCTATGTATATTCTACCATCTCCAGCAATGACAACATCATCTATTCCTAAGGCGTCGATTACGTCAGGAAGATCGTTTTCAAAGGAGACCGCATTAAATTGCCCTCCGGGGGAAAGCCGATTAAGAATATTAGGAACTCTAGCATTGGCAACCCATAGATTCCCTTGTCTGTCAAAAGCGCTTCCATTTACCCTGACACTGGCATTATTGGGTCCTATCCCTCGTAATGAACTATTGTTCTCGTCATACAAAATAGTGGGTACCTCGTCATTTACTTCTAAGAGTCCAGATCCAAAAGAACTTATGTAAAGTTGGTTGGTGTTTTGAGGGTTTATAGAGATAAACGAAAGGTCTCTAGCGCCTAAAATACTATCAAACGGAATATTATTCCACATCTCTTCTGTGGTAAGATGACTTATACCCCTTCTTCTATTTCTAGGGGCGTATGTAATACTATATTCTCCGTAAGTGACCCATAATTCATTGGCAATGGCATTGATATTAAAAGGGTTGTTGCGTAATGGGCCGTTGGGCAGTATTTGAGAAATTTCGCCTCCATTTAAAGGAGCACTAATCACACCAGAGCCCAAGGTCGAAATGAATAGGGTGCCATTTACAACAACAGAGGCGCTATAGGCGTCGTCAAAATCAGGAATATTTGAAAAGGAATTGGTGATAACACCTCCTGTATTGTAGATCGTAACAGTGTTTTCTGTTGTTACACTGAGTACTTCACCATTAGATTCAAGGTCTTCAATGGTTTCTGAAAGTTGCTGAAAAGGGGTAAAATTGGTTCCTGTAGTAGATTGTAATAATTGTGTTCCACTAGCGAGGTATAAGGCATCACCAAGAGCAGTAATCCCTTGATAAGACCCTGTCGCAACGGTAGACCAATTATTAAAATCTATAATATTTGAGTTATTGACAATAGCTCTTCTCACACCTCCATCGGTACTTGAAGCATAAATAAATTCGTCAAGTATGGTGGTTTGTGTAATATTTAATTGAGATCCATTATCTCCAATAAAATAAGAATCATCAAACTCTAATTGCCCTAGGTCATAGAGAGAGATACCAAATCCAGTAGCGATATATACAAACCCATTAGATTCTGAAAAGTGATTGATTCGTTTGGTGTCTGGAGGGATAGAAACCCTATTAAATATATCAACGACGGTAATAACATTTTCACTGTTTCCTACAATGATATCTATGATTCCATTTTCATACCCAATGAGTAGCGTGTCAAACGCTTCACTGTAATAGATAGAAGAAATGATATTTCCAGAAAGGCCATTTATAGTTGATCTTGTGATTGTACTCCCGTTAATGGTTGAAAAGATAAATACTGCATTTTCTGAAGCGGCATAGATGCGTCCATTTCCTTGATTAATATCTCCTACAGTAGCAAAAGAAAAATGACCCGTCCATTCGTCAGAAAAATCCTGTCCATAGATTGGTAGGCAAAACAGTAATAATATAAGAATGTAGCGTTGTCTCACGGGTGTTTTATTCTTCTTTTAAACCGTTCAAAAATACAATTATTGCCTCAGTCTTTAAATAAGATGCTGCGGTTTTGTGTTTTTTCGCTTAAAGCGAAAAAAGTTTTAAAAAAAATAGGCGACATCTGTCGCCTATTTAGTAGTGTATATTTTTTAAGAATTAGACAACACCTTGTGCCATCATAGCATCTGCTACTTTTACAAAACCAGCAACGTTAGCTCCTTTTACATAATCGACGTACCCATCTTCTTCTGTACCGTATTTTACACAAGCTTCATGAATATCTAGCATGATTCCGTGTAATTTTTTGTCTACTTCTTCAGCCGTCCAGTTATATCGTAAACTGTTTTGTGACATTTCTAGTCCTGAGGTAGAAACGCCTCCTGCGTTAGATGCTTTTCCTGGTGAGAAAAGTATTTTTGCCTTGTGAAATGCTTCTATCGCTTCTGGAGTAGTAGGCATGTTTGCACCTTCTGCTACACAGATACATCCGTTTGTAAGTAATGTTTTTGCGTCTTCGTGATCTAATTCATTTTGAGTGGCACATGGAAGTGCAACATCACAAGCAATACCCCAAGGCTTTTGACCTTCATGATATTCGGCAGATGGATATTTATCTAGGTATTCTTTGATTCTTCCACGACGTACATTTTTGATTTCCATAACGTGCGCAAGCTTTTCAGCATCAATACCGTCTTTATCGTGTATGAAACCTCCAGAATCAGAAAGTGTCACCACTTTTCCTCCGAGCTGTGTTGCTTTTTCAGCAGCATATTGTGCTACATTTCCAGATCCAGAAATTACAACGGTTTTACCTTCAAAAGACTCGTCTCTTGTTTTAAGCATGCTTTCTGCAAAGTACACATCTCCGTATCCTGTAGCTTCAGGGCGAATTAATGATCCTCCGTATGAAAGACCTTTTCCAGTAAGTACGCCTGTAAACTCATTGCGTAGCCTCTTATATTGACCAAACATGTAGCCTATCTCACGACCTCCTACGCCAATATCTCCTGCAGGTACATCTGTGTTAGGTCCTATATGACGTGATAACTCTGTCATAAAACTTTGACAAAAACGCATTACTTCTGCATCAGACTTTCCTTTTGGGTTAAAATCTGATCCTCCTTTTCCACCACCCATAGGAAGTGTTGTAAGACTATTTTTAAAGACTTGCTCAAATCCTAAAAATTTAAGGATACTTAAATTAACAGAAGGGTGGAAGCGTAAGCCTCCTTTGTAAGGTCCTATCGCACTGTTAAATTCTACCCTGTAACCACGATTTACTTGAATAGCTCCGTTGTCATCTGTCCAAGCAACTCTAAAGATGATAGTACGCTCTGGCTCTACCATACGTTCCAAAAGCTTTTGACCTTGATATTTTGGATTTTTTTCAATAAATGGAATCACCGTTTCTGCAACTTCTTGAACAGCTTGCATGAATTCGGTTTCATTTGGATTGCTTTTAGCAACGTAATCGACAAAGTTTTTAATGCTGTCTGACATATCTTTTTAGTATTAGATAATTTATAGATTAAAAATGCGTTTCTAATAGGGTGCAAATATAATGTATCCTGAAAATTCCGTCGGTTTTTTTTTGAAATTCATAAGAATAATGCGCTTTTACTAAAAAAAACGATGAATTTTGAAAGCCTATAGCTTTAAAATTTCGCTGTTAGCCTAGATTTTATATATTTGTTAAAGTCTCAAATTACCTACGTTCATGAAAGCCAGATACCTACTCATGGCAATTTTATCGGTATGTTTTGCTCACCAGGAGCTGAAGGCGCAACTAGGCTTTTCCCATGAAGTCGGCGTTATCACTGGTCCCGTGGCATTTCAATCTGATTTTGGATTGCGAAATAACTTTGATACCAACAGCGGAAACGTGGGTTTTGGTATTGGAATTGTACACTATTTAAACTTTGCTTATCGAGCAGATTGTAACTGCTATTCTAGAGATACCTACTTTAATGATCACTTTAAAGTACGTAACGAAATAGACTATCACGTCACAAACCTTAACCATTTTGGAGAAGAATCTGAAGATAATGACTTAGGAGGTCTACAACTTAGAAGCCATAAAGGAAAAGCACAAGTTTTTGAAATAGGAACCCAATTAGAATACTTTCCTATGAGTATTCGAGATTTTACAGCGGGTGCCTACAGAGTAGCACCTTATGTAAGCGTTGGGGTCCATTTTGTTTCTTTTGATCCTGTTGCTACCTCAGATTTAGGTCCCGTTGACGGGCAATTTATAAATCCTTTTACAGGGGAGCTAGCTCCCACTATTTTCCAAGGTTTTTTACCGGGGGATGGTAAGAATGGAGGTATCGATGATAGTCCTGGCTCTACTTGGGCAATTACTTGGAGTGCAGGGGCACGTTATAAGCTATCTCCTCTTAGTGATTTGGTATTGGACGCGAGATGGCATTACTATACCTCAAACTGGGTAGATGGACTTAATCCTGACCCTAGACCTGTAAACCGAGCCAATGACTGGATTTTCTGGTTAAACTTCGGATACATCTATTATATAGAGTAAGATACGTACTAAGTACGCTTTCGCGAAAGCATACCCACAAAAATATAAAAACGGCTTCCATTTGATTTTGGAAGCCGTTTTCTGTTTCTTATGTATATAATATTAACCCAGCGCTTGTTGTAGGTCTTCAATAAGGTCCTCTATATCTTCTATTCCAACACTTAAACGAATTAAAGAGTCTTTAACGCCTGTTTTTTCGCGCTCCTCTTTAGGAATGGATGCATGAGTCATAGATGCGGGATGCCCAGCAAGAGATTCGACACCTCCCAGACTTTCAGCTAATGTGAAGATCTTTAATTTTTCTACAACCTTTACGACCCCTTCATAAGAATCTTCTTTGGTTGTAAATGAAACCATACCTCCAAAATCACTCATTTGCTCTTTTGCTATATGGTGATTAGGATGATCTTCAAAACCAGGCCAATATACCTTATCTACTTTAGGATGTGTTTTTAAGTAATGGGCAATCGCTTTTCCGTTTTCACAGTGTCGTTGCATACGCACGTGCAATGTCTTTATGCCTCTTAAAGCAAGAAAACTATCCTGAGGGCCACATATCGCACCACTAGCATTCTGAATAAAATAAAGCCTCTTGGAGAGTTCTTTGTCTTTAACAACAAGTGCTCCCATCACAAGATCACTATGTCCTCCTATATATTTTGTGGCACTGTGCATAACAATATCTGCTCCTAAGTCTAATGGTTGTTGTATATACGGTGTTGCAAAGGTGTTGTCTACTGCAAGAAGGATTTGATGTTTTTTTGCAACAGCTGCAACGGCTTTTATATCTATAATATTCATCATAGGATTGGTCGGGGTTTCTACCCAAATAAGCTTTGTTTTTTCAGTTACATACGTTTCGATATTGCTTGCGTTTCCCATTCCTATAAAACGGAACTTAATACCAAAGCCTTCAAATACCTTAGTAAATAAACGATAGGTCCCTCCATAAAGATCATTTGTTGAGAGCACTTCGTCTCCCGGCTGTAAGAGTTTTATAACGGCATCTATGGCGGCAAGACCTGAACCAAAGGCAAGACCATAGTTGCCGTTTTCTATACTTGCAAAAGCATTTTCTAATGCGCTCCTGGTAGGATTGTGCGTTCTACTGTACTCATATCCTTTATGGCCTCCTGGTGTAGACTGTGCATAGGTAGATGTCTGATATATAGGAGGCATTACGGCTCCATAGGCTTTGTCTGGCTTCTGACCTCCGTGTATTGTTTTGGTATTAAATTTCATAGATGATGCATAAGGTATTTAGAAAATAAAGTTGTTATAAAAACACACGATTTTCTTTCTCTTTAAAAGTACAATTAAACGGGTCTTTAAACAAAGTAATTATTTGAGAGGATGTAAATTTTGTGATAATGGGTAGGTGTTATACGCTTTCGCGAAAGCGTATAAAAAAGGATAACTTCAAAAATGAAGAGTAGCTAGTATATACAATAAACGCTATAGAATTTCAAAAATAATCATACCAAAGTAGCTGCGATATGAAAAAAACGTAAAGTGCTGTAATTCTAATAGCGTAGAAGCATGAGGTTTATGTATATTAACAAATACGGTAAATATTGGCTAAACGCTTTCTCTTGTGTTAATATTGCTACTTTTTTGCAAAATAGTATGCTATATAGCGATTAATAAGTGTCACTCATCGAAAATACCTTAATTTTTTCTTAAAAAAGATTCAAAGTATTTATCTTTTGAGTCCGCAATTTCTTTGCGAGTTCACTTTAAAAATAAACCAAACATGAAAAAAATTACATTATTACTATGTCTTTTTGCTGTCGCGGCATTTGGGCAAAATCCTCTCACTCTTCAGGAGTATGTAGACGCTGGTTTGCATAATGGGGTAAGAACTGTAGAAAAAACAAAAGGGGATGTTGCTTCTATTCAGACTAGAGGAGCAAACGTTACTACGTTTGATGACAGAGTTGACTACCTAGCTAACTGTTCAGATGGAGCTCTTTTAACTTTAGAAGATCTTGCAGATGGACCAGGAGGTTTTTTAGCGTGTAGTAGTTCTATATCTTCTGTTGGAGATGTATGTTACCCAGCTGGAGAAATTCAAGAAGGGATTGAATTTACAACAAGTGGAGCAGATGTAGGAAATACAATGGTAGCCGTTGTTCCTGCAGATGGATTTACAGTAGATAATGCTGTAGGATCTATTACCTTCCTTGATTTTACTATTATCAACTTTACAACACCAGATCCTGTAACAAGTGTAGGGTTTGATTTATACTCACTTACTGGAGGATCAAATGTTGATATTAGAGTGATAGGAGCAGGAGGTTTAATAGACACTGTAACTGCTGATGTGACTACAACAGGACCTACGTTTGTAGGAATTGTAGCTGCAGAGCCTATCGTAAGTTTAGAATTAGAAGATCTTACGGGAGTAAACGTAGAGTTAGTTGCTCAAGTATTATTTGGTAGTTGTGCACCTCCAGTGCTTAACGATGATCCAGAAACAGCAGCAAATTTAACTGTAGGGCTAGTTTTTGAAGACAACCCTGTTATTGCAGATAATACTGAAGCTACAGCAACAGCTATTGATGATCCTTCTTGTGGTAACTTCACTGAAGCAGATTTATGGTATAGTTTTACAGTGCCAGATAGTGGATCTGTAACTGTAGAATCTCAAGAAGATGACGGTTCTATTACAGATACTGCTTTAAGTATTTATGAAGGTACTCCAGGAGCACTTGTTGAAGTTACTTGTAATGATGATGGTGGAGTTGGCTTATTTTCTTTAGCAGAAGTAGAAGGTCGTACGCCAGGAGAAGTGCTATACGCACGTGTATGGGAATGGAACGGAGGATCTTTAGGGACTTTCCAGATGTCAGCTTATGATACACCTCCGCCGGTAAATGATGATCCAGAAGGAGCAATTGCATTAACGGTTGGTTCTGTGTTTACAGATTTTCCTGTAACAGCTTCTAATGTAAGTGCAACAGATACTGCTATAGATGATCCTTCTTGTGGAAACTATGGTGGAGCTGATGTATGGTTTACTGTGCAAGTACCAAGTACGGGACAGTTAGCTATTGAAACAGATACTGCTGGTGGTATTACTGATACTGGAATGGCTATATATAGTGGAGAAATAGGAGCTTTAGTTGAAGTTGCTTGTGATGATGATGGCGGAAATGGCTTATTTTCTTTAAACGATTTAATTGATCAAGAAGGAGGATCAACACTTTACATTCGCGTTTGGGAATGGGGAGGCGGAGGCTTTGGGCCTTTCCAAGTTGCTGCATACAGTGATTGTGCTGTAGATGGAGCAAGTATAGAAATTACAGGTTCTGGAAATACAGAAGCTAATATTTGTGTTGGAGATATGATGCCAGATCCAATAGATGTTACTATTGTAGGAGATCTAGTAGGAATGAATAGTGGATGGGTTATTACAGATGACGCTACAGGAGAGATTTTAGGACTGCCTATGGCACCTCCATTTGATTTAGATGATGCTGGTGTAGGAGTATGTGCAATATGGAGTATTAGTTATGAAGATGGATTAACAGGTCTTGATGTAGGTTCAAATGTTGCTGACCTTGATGGATGTTATGATCTTTCTAATCCAATTCTTGTAGAAAGAGTTGATGAAGGTGGTGCTTGTTTAATGTGTGAGTACACACTAGAAATGAACGATTCTTTCGGAGACGGATGGAATGGAGCGATTATGGATGTTCTTGTAAATGGTATAGTTGTTCTTGATGACGTTTCTTTAGATGATGATCCTAATAATAACGGAGTACAAGGATTCCTTTCATTCCCAGTAAACTCAACAGCAGACGTAACAACTGTTTTTGTAGATGGAGGAGGATTCCCAGGAGAGGTTTCTTATAGAATACTAGACGCAGAAGGTGTTGAAGTAGGAACAGGAAACGTAGATATGAATATTGAGACAAACACGCTTATCGCAGATTGTCCTTCATGTTTTGCACCAACTGATTTAATGGCAGATAACGTTACTGATGTTTCTGCAGAATTAAGCTGGACAGACAATAATGATCCTACAGCTCCAGATTTTACTGTAGAGTGGGGTCCTATCGGATTTGATTTAGGAACGGGTACAATGGAGACTGGAATTGCAACAACTTCATTTACACTTAATGCATTAGACCCAGGTACAGAATATGAGTTTTACGTAACAGCAAATTGTGCTGTTGATGATGTAAGTAATCCAGCAGGTCCAGAACCATTTACAACAACGGCACCTCCAGGAGATTGTTCTTATACATTAGAAATGAATGATTCTTTCGGAGACGGATGGAATGGTGCGATCATGGATGTATTCAGAAACGGTGTTCTTACATTAAATGATGTTTCTTTAGATGACGATCCAAACAATGATGGTTCTCAAGGTGTTTTACCTTTCGAAATCCTTCCAGGAGATGATATTACGACAGTATTTGTTGATGGAGGAGGTTTCCCAGGGGAAGTTTCTTATAGAATATTAGATGCTAACTTTGCTGAGGTTGCTACTGGAACTGTAGACGCAAATGTTGAGACAGGAACTGTAACAGGAGATTGTCCTACGTGTTTTGCACCGTTTGATCTTGCAGCTGGTAACTTTGCACCAGGATCTGTAGACATTTCTTGGTCTATGTCAATGAATGCATTAGGATACAACTGGGAGATTCAAGATGTAGGAGTTCCTCAAGGAGATGCAGGAGCAATTGCTTCAGGAAACACACTTATAGATACATTTGATACTGCAACAGGAGCATTTGTAGATGGAAACTTCTATACATTCTATATCCAAGCTGGATGTACAGTAGATGACTTTAGTATTTACGTATCTATAGACTTCTTATATTTCTTACCACCAGCAAATGATGATTGTGAAAATGCGATCGAAGTTTTCTGTGGTGATACCGTAACAGGAGCAACAACAAATGCTGGCGATTCAGGATCTAATGCTTCTGCAGATGTCTTCTATACGTATACAACTCCAGATACAGCACAAAACGTAACGTTATCATTATGTGATGGCGGAACAGATTACGATTCATTCTTAAGAGTATTTGATGATGAGTGTAACCTTGTAAATGAGATTGCTGCAAACGACGATACTTGTGGATTACAATCAGAAGTTACGTTTACAGCAACTGTAGGAAATACGTATACGATTATGGTAGAAGGATTTGGAGCAAATACTGGTAACTTCTCTATGGCAGTTACTTGTGAAGAAGCTTTATCTACAGAAGATAATACCTTAGAAGGATTTAGTTTCTACCCTAATCCAGCACAAGATGTGATTACCTTAGATGCAAGAACTGCTATCGAAGATGTAACGATCTTTAACTTATTAGGACAGAAAGTACTTCAACAAAAAGTTGATGGATTATCTAACTACCAATTAAATGTAAGCGCAATGGCAAAAGGAGCATACCTAATGCAAGTGACTTCAAATGGTAAAGTAGGAGTTTACAGAGTTCTTAAGATGTAATACTTAGTAACCTTAGAATAAAAAGAAACCCATCACTGGAAACAGTGATGGGTTTTTTAATGCATTAAAATGGGTATAAGGAATACACAGGTTTTTAATGAATAAACGTTGGGTGTCTTTGACATTAGTATCTCAGACAGCCATAAAGAAATCATATGTATAGCTAGCTCTCAAATGACTAACAATTAGGTCTTACAATTTATGTATAACAGAGAGGCTGTTTTATGCCCTAGTCGGATATGACTAATTTCTAGTTTTTTAAAGAGCTTTCATTAACGCCATTGCATAACCAAGGTGTAATCCTTCGTGAAAGTTATTAAAAGCAATTGCATCTTCTACCTTGTGGAGGGTCCCTCCACTAGTACTTAACGTGTACGTTTTAAATGTTGTAAAAATACCGTTATCATAATCTTTCTCGAGTTGTGTTATGGTAGAAAATAACAAAGATTTTATCTCGTTTATTTCCTCTAGTGTTGCAGGCTTTTCAGGTTTGGTTCCTTTTTTATAAAGATCAATAATGTGTTTTGGAACCTGGATCTCTTCTCCAGATAGCCCATATACCAGCAACTGTTGTGTCGCGATGGTGTGTCCAATATTCCATAGAATATTGTTATTATATCCTTCAGGAATTGTAGTAAGCTGCTCTAGAGAGAGTTTCTCCATTAAATTGTGTAGTAGTTGTCTATTCTTTTGGCAAATATCAAAGTCGTAAAGCATGGTGTGATTTTTTTATTAAAAGTAGCTTATTTCGTAATAAATGACCGAATTTTGTGATGATAACTCATATACCTATTTCACTTTGAAAAAAATATACCACCTCTCTACGTGCAATACGTGCCAACGCATCATACAAGAAATTAATCCAGATAGTGATGTCCAATTACAAGACATAAAAACCGAAGCTATTACAGAAGATCAATTAGACGCAATGTATGCCCTTACGGGGAGCTATGAAGCGCTTTTTAGTAAAAGGGCACAACTATACCGTCAGCGTAATTTGAATGAACAGACACTTTCTGAAGAGGATTACAGAAACCTTATCTTAGAACACTATACATTTTTGAAACGACCCGTAATGCTTGTAAACAACGAGATCTTTGTTGGAAATAGTAAAAAGGTTGTCGCACAGGCCGTAGAAGCATTTAAATAAGATGAGTAAGCGTCATTTAGCCATATTAGCAGCGTTTGGCGCCAGTTTTATTTATGGTGTAAACCATACACTTGCAAAAGATTTAATGCCTACCTATATTCAACCTTTTGGGTTTATTATGTTACGTGTTTTAGGAGCCGCCCTCTTGTTTTGGATCACAAGTCTATTCTTTCCTAATGAAAAAGTAGACCGTAAAGATTGGTTGCGTTTTGTGTTTTGTGCATTTTTTGGAATGACCATTAATATGCTTATGTTCTTTAAAGGGTTGGCATTGTCTACCCCCATAAACAGTAGTGTTGTCATTACGCTATCCCCTGTTATTCTATTAGTATTATCTGCTATTTTTCTAAAAGAAAAAATCACGTGGCTCAAAGGCTCTGGAATTGGTATTGGGTTAATAGGCGCATTGGTATTAATCCTTTTTGGAGCAAAAACACAGGAAAATGCCCCTAATATCCCTTTAGGAAATATGCTGTTTATCGTAAATGCTACGGCCTATTCGGTGTACTTGATTATAGTAAAACCACTTACAGCAAAGTACTCTTCTATTACATTAATGAAATGGTTTTTCTTAATTGCCGTATTTACAAACCTACCCGTAGCCTTGCCAGAATTTCTGCAGGTAGAATGGACAACACTTCCACTGTCTGTTATTGGTGTGATGATTTTTGTAGTTGTTGGCACGACGTATCTCACCTATTTATTTAATGTTTTCGCATTACGCACCCTCAGACCTTCTACTATAGGAGCATTTATTTATCTTCAACCCTTATTAGCGACTCTCGTCGCTATTATATTAGGAGCAGATACCCTTACAGGAATACGTATTTTTGCAGCAGCCTTGATTTTCTTAGGAGTCTATTTAAGTACAAAACGCAAAGCATCTACTATTGAGTGATATAGGAGTAACATACTATTCTTCTGTACAAGAAGTCCCAGAAGACGTCTTTATGGCCTTAGCGTGTAAAAACACACTGTATTTTACGAGCGATTTTCTTGAAGCATTTGAGCAAGCAAATCCCAAAATCGAATATTGTTATGTAGTACTTTCCCAAAATGAAGCTATTGTAAGTTTAGCCATTTTGCAACGTATGAGCGTTGCTATAGATAATGCACAAGAGCATCTCCCGTTTTCAGAGCGTATAGCACGTTCTTTACAGTGTTATATAAGCGCTCGTAAAATCCATACAATAGTATGCGGAAATGTATTTCTGAGCGGAAATTACGGCGTGATCATAAAAGAAGGAATACCCAAAGAACCTGTTTATAGTGCAATTGCAAAAGCGATAAAAACGGTCCAGACCCAAAAGAAAGCCGCGGTCTTCTTTTTTAAGGACTTTATAAATGAAGAGCTTGCTGAGATTTCTGAAGTAGAAAAACACCAATTTCAGTCGTTTGCGGTGGAGCCTAATATGCGCCTTCAAATTCATGAGCGTTGGACAGATTTCGAAGCCTATAAAGCAACCTTAAAATCAAAGTATCGTGTAAAAGTCAATAAAGCAGATCAAAAAAGTGCCCTTTTAAAGGTTCGTTCTTTTGAAGCAGAAGATATTGACACCTATCGCAATGAACTACAGCAGCTCTATAGCAATATCACAGACCGAGCGTTATTTAAGACCATAGATCTTGAAATAGAAACGTATCGATTATTGAAAATACGCTTTCGCGAAAGCGTACTCATAAACACCTACTGGATGGAGAACGAAATGGTAGGGTTTGCCACGGCTTTTAAGGTGCACAACCGACTAGATGCCCATTTTATCGGGATCGATTATACCCGTAATAAAGAACTGTCTATCTACCCTAGAATTTTGAACGATTATGTCCGCTTAGGGATTGAAATGAAGGTGAACGAAGTTAATTTTGGAAGAACCTCTTCAGAAATTAAAAGTACACTAGGTGCAATTCCAGAAGATCTTACCTGTTATGTAAGACATCGCAGGACGCTTGCTACATTGTTGTTTAAACCACTTGTTAGGCAAATTAAAATGAAAACGTATAAGCAACATACGCCATTTAAAACATAAAAGCTCATTAAAAAGAAATTGCCTCTTTAATGAGCTTTCTCTTATACAGTTTATTATTAAAAATTTCGCTTTAGATTTTGAATTTACTTTCGCTATTTT
>CAYGQJ010000007.1:19270-66389 GCA_964351845.1 uncultured Flavobacteriaceae bacterium
TACAGTTTATTATTAAAAATTTCGCTTTAGATTTTGAATTTACTTTCGCTATTTTGAGTGTAAAAATTAAAGAATAGCATTGTCTATTGTTTCATTTTTAGATAAAAAAATAGTAGAAAAGAAAACTAAATATATGTGTAATTTTTGATGATAAACTGTATTAGTGAGATATTTATAACCAAGCATTAATAATACCACCCATAATTGCTAATGTGAGGGTCCAATACCCCACAGCAATGAGTACGTATTTAATAGATTTACGTTCGTATAAAGCAATGGTTCCAAGCACAGGAAGGATCACAAAAAGTCCCATGATTATTCCGTGAAAAGCGCCATGCTTAAACGTAAGATACGGTGCTTGCCCGTGAATTTCTCCGCCACCACCACCTACCATCACTTGAGCCCACATGGAGAAAGCAAGAAAGCATCCAAAAATGAAACTCAATCCAAAGATAAGGGCCATATTTCCTCCTTTTATTTTTTCTTCGGTCATTCCAGACTCCTTCATCCAAGCTTTTCCAAATAAAGGACCATACCATAAAAATCCTACCACCAAAGACGATGCTGCAGCAGCTAGTATTGCTAGCCAATTAATATCAAAATCTTCCATACGTACTATTGTTTTTTTGGTTAGTTATGAATTAAAGGTATTAAAAAAAGCGAACTTTGTTTAACAGAAAATCGATTTAATGCGTATTTTTAGATATTAGTTTAAACAAAACAACATTAAATGGAAACTAAAGAGATTGCAGAAAAGCTAGTGAGTTGGTGTAATAAAGGAGATTATGCTAGCTGTTATCAGAATTTGTACAGTGCAGATATTGTAAGTATTGAGCCCAAAGGCGCTCATACAGAAGAAGCAAAAGGCATAGAAGCCGTCGCTCAAAAAGGCGCATGGTGGGAAGAAACTTTTGAAGTTCATAGTAGTACAGTAAGTGAGCCTACAGTGGCAGATAATTGGTTCTCTGTACGCTTTGAGATGGATACCACACATCGCCCAAGCGGACAGCGATCACAATCTTCAGAAATCGCAGTATACGAAGTAAAAGACGGAAAAATTGTGAAAGAACAATTCTTTTATAATATGCCTGCAGGATAAGGTATAAACTGCCTTAAATACTATAGTTTTAATTTTACTATTTGAGGCAGTGTAGTATTATTCATCTAAATGTTTGGGAGCTTGCCCATGCGCTCTCATATCTTCTTTGGTAAGTATTTTATAGTCAGGTGTTTTTGGCGCATTCTCAAACATCGGTAATAGTGATTCTGGAAGACCCGATAATTTGCGGGTTGTGAGATCTATCCAACCGCCTTGCATGGTCCCTCTTGCAATATTACGCCCTCTATGATCGTAAAAATTATGTACAAACTTAAAAAACATCCCATCCGGGCTATTACCGCCTAATTCAAAACTCACGCGAATAGGTTTCCCTTGAAAGGCTTCCTTAAAAAAGAAGAGTTGCTCGTGAAAAATAACAGGGCCTATATTGTGAATGACCATTTCTTTTTGACTTAATCCATTTTCTATCAGAAACCCCATTCGGGTGTGACTCATAAAATTTACATAAGCACTATTGGCCAGATGTCGGTTTGCATCTATATCACTCCATCGGATATCAAATTCTTTAAAGTACATAATTGTATATGGTTTTATATTTTAAAAATTCTTGAATAAGGTCTATTGTTTCTTGTTCTTTGAGCATATGATCTTGGCCATTTATATACACGCGATCTATATGTGGTAAATTCTCAATGGCTGCTTTTATAGGGGCTATTGGAGTAACATTATCTGATAGTTCATGTATCACTAAACAAGGTTTATTCACTTTTTTAAAGAACTGTGACAAAGTTACTTCGTCAAAAGGTAATTTGAGGATATTATTTATTTTTATACGCAAATTTTTTATGGCTCTTGGAGACAGAGAAAGCATCTCTTTAAAATAAACCAAAATGGCATCTATACCAGATGGTGCTCCCATGATGACATAAGAATCTATGGCTATTTCTTGATCTACTAAGTAAAGATAGCTAGTGGATAAACATCCGAGAGAGTGGCATATAGCAGTATCGATAGTTCCTATGTGTTTTACCGCCGATTCAATAGATTCTCTGTAAAGTTCAACATTGAGGTGGTTGCCTTGAGAAGCTCCGTGAGCAGGGGCGTCTAAAGCAAAAATGGTATATTCGTTTACATCTAATTGTTCTACATATGGAAGCCATTGTTTACTATTACTTTTCCAACCATGTAAGAATAATAATTTTTTTGCGCCAGTTCCCCAGGCGTGTAATGCCACATCTGAACCTCTAGAAGTAGGTAAGTATGTCGTTGTACCAGTTTCAAAAAAAGCAATAGTTGCAGGTTTTAGAGAAGGTGATTTTACGGTACAAAGCAACTTAAATAAGAAGTTCTGATTGTATTTTGGGAAAATCGCAGTTGTATTCAGATATACCCCTGTAAGCTTTACTATAAATTTTTCCATAAGATTATTTTAGATACCGATTGGTATCATTAATATTAAATTTTTTTATATCGATAGTTCTTTTACAAGATTCCTTAAATGTGCAATAGCATATGTAATAGATGCTTTATCACGCTCTAATCTACTCATCATAATACCTCCTTCAAGTATGGCAATAAAAATGGTGCTGTAGTAATTCGTGTCAATAGTAGCGATGACTTGTTTGTTTTTAATACCATTTTCAAATAGTGTTTGCAGTGACATTTTTAATCGAGATAACATGGTATAGGTCTGCTCTCGTAAGACAGGATTGGCATCATCAGATTCTATAGCAGCATTTAATAAAGGACATCCTCCTTTGTATAAAGGCGTGTTCATGTAATTGTCAAAAAATGTAAAAATAGCTTCCATTTTTTCTAGGAAGTTTTTAGCTGCTTTAATAGAGGTACTTATCTCATGAAACATGCGTTTAGAAAGGCTGTGTAAAGCTTGCTGCTCTAAGTCTTCTTTATTTTCAAAATGACGATAAATAGCGCCTTTCGTCAATCCAGTTGCCTTGGTGATGTCAGAAAGAGAAGTAGCCTTGTACCCTTGAGTATTAAAGAGGTCAGCGCTCTTTGTAATGATAAGTTCTTTGGTTGCTTCTGAATTACGCATACGCAAAGATACCAATTGGTATCTAAATTTTCAAATGATATGACTATATATATAAAAACCTCCCAAAGAGGAGGTTTTTATATGTCAAAAAATGAAGGGATTATATCTGACTCATACCTCCATCAACTTCGATTTCAACACCGTTTACATAACTAGCATCATCACTAGCAAGAAACGTAGCAACGCCCGAAATCTCGTTAGCTTCACCAAAACGTTTTAAAGGGACGTTTTGCGCAAAACTAGCACCCATTTCTCCTACTTGCTCTTCAGTCATACCTTCCATTTTACTATATATAGGTGTTCCTATAGGGCCTGGAGCAATACTATTTACACGGATGCCCCTTGGAGCGAGCTCAGTTGTCAATACACGTGCATAAGCACGTAAGGCACCTTTTGTTGCACTATACACACCTGCACCTTCAAATCCTTTTTGATGAACGATAGACGTATTAAAAATAATACTCGCTCCATCATTAAGATTCGGAATGGCTTCTTTTACCAAAAAGGCAGGCCCTTTAATGTTGGTATTAAACTGATTGTCAAAAAAGTCTTCTGTAATTTGATCAGATGGAGCAAACTGGGCAACCCCTGCATTGGCAAAAATGACATCTATTTTCCCGTACGTATTTACGGCTTCTTCTATAAGATGTTTGTTATCGGCAGGATTTGCCTGATCTGCAAGCACTGCTTTAAAATCCCCTTCTAGTTGTGCTGACGCTTCATCTAATGCTTCTTGTCTTCTTCCAGAAAATACCACTTTGGCACCTTCATTTAAAAAGCGTTGTACGGTTGCAAACCCTATTCCTGAATTACCTCCCGTAATGACTGCTACTTTGTTTTCTAATTTTTTCATGATGTTTATAGTATATGTTTGTTGTTTTATTTGGAACAATCGTTCCAAAATAGATTAAAAAAATTTATTTTAGTGTTTTTAAGATGTTACTCACTATTTTTTTCAATTTTTGTTGATCCCTGGTGAGCATGCCTGTCATTCGTAACCCTTGAAAGGCACTAAATAAATAATACCCATAATTATCTGCAGAATCCTCCTTATTAATCACTCCTTCTTGTTGTCCTTTTTCTACTAGATTTTTAAAAACCGAAATCGTGTGCGCTTGCCTAGATGTTAAAAAAGATCGTATTCCTATATCGGCACGAGACAATTCTGTAGTACAATTCATATTAAAGCATCCTTTTCCTTCCACATCTTTGATAATAGACGTTGTCAAAGAATTGAATATCATAGATATTGCTTCAAAAGTGTTTTCTTTTTGAGATAATGCTTCTTCAAAAAATAGATCCCCCTCTTCTTGATATTGAGTTAAAACGAGCTCATAAAGCGCTTTTTTATTACCAAAAGAATTATAAAGACTACTCCTGTTAAGTCCTGTAACATCGACAAGATCTTGCATAGACGTTCCATTGAAACCTTTGCTCCAAAATAAGTGCTTTACTTTTTCTAACACTTGTGTTCTATCAAAAACTTCGACTCTAGGCATATTTATTTGAAATGATCGGTACAAATTTAATTGAAACGATTGGTTCAGAAAAATGTATTAAGGAAAATTTAAGTTTTTTACGCTTTCGCGAAAGCTAACGTATCAAGATCACCTAAGTATTGATGCACCTGACTTATCACGACACTGCCTTCTCCCACAGCTCCGGCAACTCTTTTTACTGATCCCTTACGTACATCTCCTACGGCAAAAAAACCGGGAATATTTGTCTCTAGAGATTGTGGCTCTCTTGTACTAAAAATGGAACATCTTTGTAGCGCTTCCTTAGAGATTGCCTCACCCGTATATATAAAACCACGATCATCCATGGCAACCAAACCATCTAGCCATTCAGTACATGGTTTTGCACCTATAAAAGTGAAAAGATTAGAAATAGGGACAACTTCTGTCGTATTTTCTTTGGCGTTGGTGAGAGTGATCTTCTCTAAATGTGTATTACCTTCTAATACGGTTACCTCTTTATGAAAATGTACCGTAATGGTAGGCGAAGCCAGAATACGTTGTACCAAATAATCGCTCATTTTTGACCCCAAATCTCCTCCTCGTAAGATGATATGTACTTTTTTTGCATGACTCGCTAGAAATAAAGCAGCCTGTCCAGCAGAGTTACCACCACCTACAACGCCAACCTCTTCATCAGTACAACTGGAAATATTCATTCCCGTAGCAGAATAAAACACACCACTTCCTTCAAAATCTTTAATGTTGTCTATAGGTAAATTTCGGTAGTTGGCGCCTGTTGCTACCACAATAGATTTTGTTTCTATGGTTTTTCCGTGTGTAGCTTCTACCCTAAAATGATTTCCAGTTCGGGAAATACGCTTTGCCTCATGGGGGATAGAAATCGTACAGCCAAATTTCTGCGCCTGTACATACGCTCTATTGGCAAGGTCGTTTCCAGAAATTCCTGTAGGAAAGCCTAAATAGTTTTCAATTTTCGAACTTTTTCCTGCTTGCCCTCCTGGAGCACTCCCATCTATCGTCACCACATTCAACCCTTCTGATGCTGCATACACACTTGCCGCCAGTCCAGCGGGTCCAGCACCTACCACCAGTACATCAAAGACAGTATCGTCAAAATCAGTAAGTACTCCTGTATTACGAGCTACCTCTTCTATACTAGGGTTTTTACATACTTTATCATCTGCGATAAGGACTGGGAGATCTTCTTTAGATACATTAAAATGAGATAGTAACTCAATGGCATCTTCATTTTTATTTACATCTATAAAATGAAACCAGATGTGATTTTTTTCCATAAAGTCACGTATTGCATACGCTTCTTTAGAATCTTCTGTCCCTACCAGTTTAAGACCTCCTATAATTTCTCCTAAGACGGTTTCTTGACGTAGTAAAAATGCATTGAGGAGAACATCGCTTATATCACTGTGTTTTGAGATAGCCTCTTTCAGCTTATGAGGTTGTATACGTAAAAGTTGAGTGTCTTTTTCAGCATATCCATTTAATACAGCAGCTCTGGAAGAAAGCATACTATTATCGCCAGAGAATTCATTCTTTTTATGTACGGTAATTATAGTACTTTCTTCAGATGTGTCTTCTACACAGATTTCTCCCTTGAGTACTACAAAAAAATCATAATCAGTTTGACCAGATTGAAAAATCAATGTACGTTCTGAGAGGTCTTCTACAGTACCATATTGAAGCAATGTCTTAATTTGACGAGGGGTAAGTTCTGGAAATCTAGGATCGATCATAAATATTGTTTTATTAGTGAAATGCTGTTTGGATGCGTTGCATAGCAATAAGTTTAAAAACAGCTAGTTGAACTAATCCCGCTTTTTTAGGGGGATCCAGTGCCTCGAAGTCATATTTCGAGGATTATTTACTGCTTTATGATGTTATGTGTATAGCACCAAAGCCATTTTTCATTAGGTTCAGCAGAGCTTATAACGGCATGATTGTAGTCATTTGCATGTTTACTCGCATGCTGATTTGGAGAACTGTCACAACATAAGGTAACCCCACAATCCTGGCAGGTGCGTAAGTGTACCCAAGTGTCTCCAGTTTTTACACACGCTGAACATTCATAAGCACTTGCTTTTTTGATGTCTTTTACCGCTTCTAGATGCATGCAACTCTTTTGTCTGAACCCCATACTATTTTTCATACAAGTTCTTAATTACCTTTTAAGAAAGCAAGAAATCAAGAAAGGTTTATTTGAAATTAATACAATCAAAAAGATTCTATAGGTATTCCGTTGATTACTGAATTTCAAATTCCTATTTTTAACGTTTTAAATTGGTGTAAAAGTGTATCGTAAACAAAATAGTGCGGCCTAATAATAAGCAAGACCTGTTTGAAAGAAGATCAGTACGATATACCTAAATCACTTTATGTAAAAACAATCTATCTGGCAGATGTGTTGTACAAAGACAGCCTCTCCATAGTAGAGCAACCTAAAGATAATATTCTGTAATAAATGCCATTACTATCGTCTGAGTTTCGTGCCAACGGACTCTTTAAAAACACCCATTTTTCCACTATTTATTCTGCAAAAATTAGGCAGGTAAGAGGCGTACATCAAGATCGAGAGCGCATGGAGCTACCCGATGGAGATTTTTTGGATATCGATTGGTCATATACGCTTTCGCGAAAGCAAACTCAAAACGTAGCCCTCCTTTTTCATGGCCTTGAAGGAAATGCACAACGCACTTATATGTTGGCGATGGCAAAATTACTGACGCAGCAGGGGTATGATGTGGCTGCAGTTAATTTTAGAGGCTGTAGCGGAAGTGATAATCGATTATATAGATCGTATCATAGTGGAGAGACTGATGATATGCGGTTTGTGATACAACATATTGCAGCCCGAGATAGGTATACAAACATCTTTTTATATGGGGTAAGCTTAGGAGGAAATGCCTTACTGAAATATGCAGGCGAAAAAAAAGAAATCCCTTCTCAAGTAAAAGCTATAGCGACGGTAGGAGTTCCTGTAGATTTAAAAGCGTCTTTAGAACAATTAAATTACAGTGAGAATTGGGTCTATCGCACCTCTTTTCTTTTGGATTTAAAAAGCAAGTATCGCAAGAAGATGCAAAAATTTCCAGAAATAATGACGCCAGAGATCTATCGTACGATCAAAACCCTCAAAGATTTTGATGATGTGTATACCGCTCCGGCTCATGGATTTAAAAATGCATTAGACTATTATGAAAAAGCGAGTAGTTATGAGTTCCTCCCTGAAATTAGGATTCCTACACTTATTTTAAACGCAAAAAATGATTCTTTTTTGCACGGACATTGTTATCCAGATATGTATGCTTCTCAATCAAAATGTCTTTTCTTAGAAACCCCTAAAAACGGTGGGCACGTTGGGTTTTATAAACCAGGTGATTTTTATTATAGCGAGCTGCGATGCCTAGACTTTTTTATGGAAACTGTGGAGTAAAATAAGGAAGTTTAGTATCTTCGAAGTTCTATTTAGTTTAAAAGATTTAAAAAATGAAAATATCTCGAATTTTAATGGTAGTTGCTCTTGGCTTATTGGTAAGTTGTGGAGGTGAAACCAAAGAAGAAAAAAAAGAAAGTGTAAAAATAGGAGGTGCTAAAACGGAGAAAAAGAAGGATAATTCCAAGGTGAATTTGGCACTTACGGGCAATGACGTTATGCAGTTTGATAAGAAAGAACTTACCGTCAAAGCAGGTCAAGAAGTAACACTCACATTACGCCATATAGGGAAAATTGATATTAAGATAATGGGACACAACTTTGTGTTGCTAAAACAAGGAACCGCTATTCCTGCTTTTTCTGCCAAAGCGGCTTCAGAAGGACAAGCATCAGATTGGATTCCTGAAGAAGGAAAAGAGGTAATAGCACATACCAAAATGATAGGTGGAGGCCAATCAACAACAGTGACATTTACAGCTCCAGCCGCAGGCACCTATGATTTTATCTGTAGTTTTCCAGGGCATTCTGGACTTATGAAAGGAAAGTTTATTGTGGAATGATCACTTGTCCTGCGTGTAGCAAAGAACAAATCGAGAGCCTAGATAGGTGTAATATATGTGACTTTCCGTTTAATGGTACTGAAAAAGAAAGGTCAATTCACATAGGGAAATTTATAAGTAAGAAAGGGGTTTTAACAGATTCTGATACTACTATAAAAAAAATCCAACAGCTTTTTTATTTTATTGGGGGATTTAATCTTATGCTCTTTGTAATGCATTCACTCATAGGGATTGTCTTTATCGTGAATTCAATCTTAGACTTTCTTTTTTTTATACTATTTATGTTATGTGGAATTTTCATCCGTAAAAATCCATTAGTATTTACAATTATCCCACTCCTTTTTATGATAGGGATCAACGCTTTATATTACCTCATTGATCCAGCATTAGTTTTAAAAGGAATTATATATAAATTAGTTATAGTAGGTTGTTTAATCTACAGTATTTATATAGTATTGAAGGCCCAAGAATTTAAAAGAAAATACAATGTTGATTAAGAAGGAAAAGAAGTGTTTGCTCCTACTAAAGTGATAGGTAATGGCCAATCAACAACGGTTATTTTTGCGGTCATAACTGTAGGAACGTATGATTTTATCTGTAGTTTTCAGGACATTCAGGACTTATGAAAGGAAAGTTTATTGTGTAATAAATTAGTGTGTTTTGAAACAAAAAATAGTACTCAACTTTTTTCTTGTTCTTATGGTATGTTTTGGTTTCCAAAACATCTATGGGCAAGAAGCCCCTGTGAAAATTGTATATAAAAATGGTACAATCTTAAATGGAACAGGGCGTTTAGCTTCAAAAAACCGAATAAAATTCTCTATACATCCAGAAATCAAAGCAAAAAAAATAAGCTTTGATTTAATCGATTATGCGCTTATAGGCGGTAAGCGCTATGAGCAACATGCTGTAAAAGATAAGAAAAAGAAAATAGTAGCAGAAGTAAAGGTTGCTGGTGCTGTATGGCTTTATGAAGTTTCAACTTCTGGATATAATCCAGGGTTTACTGCTGGAGGTTCTGGAAATGCAGCTTTAGGAGGGTATCATTATAATATTAATAATTTCTATGTTAAAAATGAAGGTGATTCAGAGGTAATACATTTGGGATCAAATCAATTATTCACAAAAAACTTTAAACAAGGTGCGAGTGAATTTTTTAAATCTTGTCCCGAGTTGGTAGAAAAAATTCAAAACCGAGAGTTCAAGAAAAAAGATATAGTTAATATTGCTCGTTACTTTAATTTTAATTGCAAGTAAAATTCGAAGAAACCTCGTTAGATAAGCTTACTGCAAGCGAAAAAACATTAAAATATCCTTTATTACAAACCAATATTCAGGTATTTTTCAATGTACCTACAAAAACCCATCACTTTCTACATACGCATCAATTATACGCTGTTCTCCTGCTTTTCCTTTGATAGAATTACCGTGTTCCATTCCTAAAACACCTTTAAATCCTTTACTATGAATGTATTTAAATACATTTTTATAGTTGATTTCTCCAGAGGTAGGTTCGTTACGTCCAGGATTGTCTCCTATTTGGAAATAGGCAATCTCATCCCAACATTGCTCAATATTTGGAATCAAGTTTCCTTCTTGAATTTGCTGATGGTAGATGTCAAAAAGTATTTTACACGAAGGGCTATTGACTGCTTTACAGATTTGATACGCTTGTGGAGATTCTGATAAGAAAAGCCCTGGGTGGTTTCTAAAATTCAGAGGTTCTAGGACCATGGTGATGCCATGAGGTTCCAAAATGCTAGAGGCTTGTTTAAGCGTCTCTATGACATTTGCTGTTTGATACGCTATATTTTGGCGTAAATCTACATGACCTGGGACTACGGTCATCCATTTGGCATTGACCCGCTTGGCAACGTCTACAGAACTTTTGATATCTTGTAAAAACTCCTCTCGCCATGCTTTTTTCCCACTAGCGAGGTTGGGTTCTGTCCAGTATATTTTATGGGCTACAAAAACCCCCATGGTCATGCCATTTTTTTGCATTGTTTGAGCCATCGCTTCTTGTTGTGCAATGGGGCGATTACGCATTTCATTGTCCTCAAAAGCGGTAAACCCTTGCGAAGCCATAAACTCCAACTGTGCAACAGGATCTTCTCCAGCATGTTCTTTAAACATCCCTATATGAGGTGCATAGTTTAAATTGAAGTTGTGTGTTGGTGTGTTCGCTTTCGCACTTCGACTAGGCTCAGTATTAACTCCAGCGGAATGAGCCACATCGCCCATCGCCTGAACACCTAGTCCGCCTAAACCCAAAAAGGAACCCGTAAGAGCTCCTTTTTGTATAAATTTTCTTCTATCCATAATATGTTTTCATTCAATTCCCGCGTAGGCGGGAATCTCACCCTACCTACGTGGGAATGTATTATTATAAAGAGTATGCTTTTCCTCCAGTGGCTTCGCTCACAGGAAGACATCCTACTTGCTGTGCTGGAATAGGCTCGTAAGCTAGTACATTTTCTCCAATTTCTTCAGAACTTTTCCAACCCCATATAGTCATGCCTCTTATATTCCCTAGAATACTATACGCTCCTGCATCTGGATCTGGTTTTACTGTTTTATCTTTTTTGTACGCTTGGTAATAAGCCCCTAAGGTTTTATTAAAGGCCTTTCCTTCTTCTTTAGAAGCGGTAAGGTACCTTGAGAGAAGCGTGTCATAATCTGCTGCTGCTGCCGTCTCAAAAGTTTTTCCAGTAGCATCTAGCAGTCTATTAGCAAGGGCATCAAATCCAGCTTTGGTATGTTCTTGATTTTCTAAGGTGATTACCTCATTCCAAAAGCTATCGATAAACTGATGTACACCTACATCCACTGCACCGGGGATTGCCTCATCAGAAGGGATGATTAAATCAACGATATGACGTAGTGCTTTTCCTTGTTCCATGGATAAAAAGGAAGGTGTAAATACGGGTTCGTTTTTACAGCTTTGTAAAAGGCTCAATACCGATGGTGTCGCCACAAGAGCTACGCCACCCAATCCTAAGTTTTTTATTAATTGTCTTCTGTTCATCTTATGCTTCTTTTTTAAGTTGGGCAGCAGCGTGATTTGCGGCACGTGCACTAAAAGCCATATACGTAAGTGAAGGGTTTACACAACTTGCTGAAGTCATAAAGGCTCCGTCTGTTACATAAACATTAGGGACTGCATGTAATTGGTTATTTCCATTGCATACAGATGTTTTTGGATCGCGACCCATACGTGCTGTTCCCATCTCATGGATTCCATTCCCTGGAGCACTAGGATCATCCATAGGTTGAATATCTGTAAATCCAGCTTTTTCAAGCATGTCCATAGCACTTGCGATCATATCCTTACGCATCTCCCACTCATTTTCTTTCCACTCTGCGTCAAAGTTGACTTTAGGTAATCCCCATTTATCTAGGTCATTGTAATCTAAGGTCATTTTGTTTTCGTGATATGGAAGACATTCGCCAAAACCAGTAAGACCCATGGTCCATCCACCGGGCTCTTGAATTATTTTTTTAAGTCCTGCTCCGTATCCAGCTTCTGCAATTTGCGGTTGATAATCACCACGACCTGCGCCCCCTTGATATCCGTAGCCTCTTTTAAAGGTAGGCATTTCTGTTTCTCCACCTAAATTTCTAAAACGTGGAATATACACTCCGTTAGGACGTCGTCCTTTGTAATACTTGTCTTTATGTCCACTCCACTTTCCAGAAGCTCCTGCTTTAAAGTGATGATCCATTAGGTTATGTCCTAATTCTCCAGAGTCATTCCCCATTCCGTTAGGGAAACGCTCACTTTTAGATTGCATTAAAATACTAGCACTCGCAATAGCCGATGCACATAGGAAAACTACTTTAGCTTTAAACTCTAGTTTTTCCATGGTTTCTTGGTCAGTGACCCTTACACCCGTTGCTTTTCCTGTTTTTTCATCATACATCACCTCCGTTACAATAGAAAACGGACGTAAGGTCATATTTCCAGTGCGTTCTGCAGCCGGAAGGGTCGAGGAATTACTTGAGAAATACCCTCCAAATGGACATCCTCTCATACATCTATTTCTGAATTGACAAGCAGAACGACCATCATACGTCTTGTCTCCAGTAATATGCGCGACGCGTCCTATCGTAAGAAGACGTCCGTCTTTATAACTTTCTGCCATGTTCTTTTTCAGAACTTCTTCTACACAGTTTAGTTCCATAGGAGGAGAGAATTTACCATCAGGTAACACTTCTAATCCTAGGCTTTCTCCAGATACAGATATATATTCTTCTACTTTATCATACCAAGGTGAAATATCTTTATAACGTACAGGCCAATCTACAGCGATGCCTTCTTTTTTGTTCGCTTCAAAATCAATATCAGACAAGCGATAACTCTGTCTTCCCCACATAAGGGAACGTCCCCCTACGTGATAGCCACGTATCCAGTCAAAACGTTTGGTTTCATTATAAGGATGATCTACATCATCTACAAAAAAGTGTCTGCGTTCTGATTTGTGAACATATCCTGTACGCGATTGTTTCTCATATCGAGCTTGTACATCGCGAGGAACTTCTCCTTTAAATTTAGAATCCCAAGGATCATTATACATAGTTGGATAATCATCTATGTGCTTTACCATGCGTCCGCGTTCAAGAACAAGGGTTTTTAAACCGTTTTCGCATAGTTCTTTAGCAGCCCATCCACCACTGATTCCTGAACCTACGACAATCGCATCGTATGTTTCATTTTGTGTAACTGTATTCACTATAATATGTATTTATGAGATTTTTTTGTGATCTATTTTACCAAATATATAAATTTTAAGTTGTTTTTTGTCAATTTTAAAAAAAGACTAACTTAGTCAAACCGTAGATTTAACAGTATATGACAAGCGAAAACGTTATAGTACGGCCTTAATTAATTAGAACATCATGAAAAATTATTTTACGATTACCTTAGTATGTGTTTTGACTCTTATTTCATGTAAAAATGAAGTAAAAACAGCGGAAGAAAACACTCAAAAAGAAGTAGCCATGACAGACGTCGTAACCACAGAAAATGACTATAAATTTTCACTCGCACAATGGTCACTTCACGAACCGTTTCAAGATGGATCTATGGATCCTATGGATTTTGCAACGATAGCAAAAGATTTAGGGTATACTGGGGTAGAATATGTGACACAATTATATCCTTCTGTAAAAGAAACAGGAGATAATTATAGAGAACGTGTGATGACACTGGCGAGCAAACTCCTTGAAATAAGTAAACAAGCCGAAATGGATAACGTACTTATTATGGTAGATCATGCTGGAGAATTGGCAGATCCAGATCCTGAAAAATTAAAAGAAGCTATAGAAAATCATAAAATATGGTTAGATGCGGCAGCATTGATGGGCGCACATTCTATTAGAGCCAACTTATTTGGAGAGTTAGATCCAGAAAAATGGCATGCTATTTCGGTGGCGTCTCTTAAAGAACTTGCTGCTTATGGTAAAACCAAAGGCGTTAGTATCCTTATAGAAAATCATGGCGGATGGTCCAGTGATGCTGCAAAACTAGCGGCGGTAATGAAAGAAGTCAATATGCCTACCTGTGGGACACTCCCTGATTTTGGGAACTTCTGCGTCAAAAGAGAAGGCGGAGAGCGATGGGGAGCGCCTTGTGTAGAAGAGTACGATGTCTATAAAGGAATGGAAGAGTTAATGCCGTACGCAAAAGGAGTTTCTGCAAAATCATATAACTTTGATGCAAATGGTGATGAAACCAAACTAGATTACCCTCGCATTATGCAAATTGTGAAAGATGCAGGTTTTAAAGGATATGTAGGGGTAGAGTATGAAGGTCCTTTGGACGATCCAAAAGAGGGAATTCACTTAACCAAAGCATTGGTTGAAAAATCAATAAAAAACCTTAAATAAGATTTTATGAAAGCAACGACCAGAATACAATTATCCATCATGATGTTCCTTGAATTTTTTATTTGGGGAGGATGGTTTGTGACTTTAGGAACTTTTTTAGGAAATAACTTAAATGCTGAAGGAGGAGAAATTGCTCAAGCTTTTTCTACCCAATCATGGGGTGCAATTATTGCGCCTTTTATTATAGGGCTCATTGCGGATAGGTATTTTAATGCTGAGCGCATCCTTGGAGTATTACACCTCATTGGAGCAGGTCTTATGTACATGATGGCTCAAACAACAGAATTTAGTGTGTTTTATCCGTATGTACTAGGATATATGATTGCATACATGCCTACATTAGCATTGGTAAATTCCGTTTCTTTTAATCAAATGAAAGATCCATCAAAGGATTTTCCGCTCATTCGAGTATGGGGTACATTAGGTTGGATTATTGCAGGATTGTTAATTAGCTTAGCTTTTAAATGGGATTCTGAAGCAGGTATTAAAGATGGACTTCTTGCAAATACTTTTTTCATGGTCGCTATTGCATCTGCAGTCTTAGGGGTATTTAGTTTTACATTACCTAAAACACCGCCTAGTGGAAAAGGAGGAAAAGTAAGTGTTGCAGATATACTAGGATTAGATGCGTTAAAGTTGTTGAAGGATAGGAATTTCTTGGTTTTCTTCCTTTCATCTGTACTAATCTGTATTCCTTTAGCTTTTTACTATGCGAATCTAAGTCCGTTTTTAACGGAATCCAGTTTGGAGAATTCGACGGCTTGGGCATCTATGGGACAAGCTTCAGAAATTGTATTTATGCTTCTCTTACCATTTTTCTTCAAGAAATTTGGATTCAAGAAAACCATCTTAGTAGGGATGTTAGCCTGGACAATACGCTATCTTTTGTTTGCATACGGTAATACAGGCGATCTTTTCTTTATGATTGCTACAGGTATTGCATTGCACGGGATTTGTTATGATTTCTTTTTTGTCTCTGGACAGATTTATACAGATAGTAAAGCAGGAGAAAAAGTAAAAAGTGCCGCACAAGGGCTTATTACACTTGCCACATACGGAATAGGAATGCTTGTAGGGTTTTATGTAGCTGGTAAAATTACTGATGCTAATATAGTAGGAGAAGGTCATGATTGGAATGCTATTTGGGTCTTCCCAGCTATTTTTGCAGCCGTGGTCTTTGTGATTTTTGCGATTGCATTTAAAAATGAAGAAATAGAATACACAGAATAATCAACTGTCACCCTGAGCCTGTCGAAGGGAAGTCTAATAAAATAAAGTAATTGGCTTTGAGCCTTGACAAGCCCAGCCTGACACTAATAGTTTGAGTAATGAGTAATAAAATAAAATGGGGCGTCCTAGGAGGCGGCGGTGATAGTTTAATAGGTGTGTTGCACCGTGTTGCCGCAAGCATGTTTGATGCCTATCAACTGACGGGTGCTGTTTTTAATCCTGATGTGAATGTGAGCCTCGCTTTCGCGAAAGAAATCGGCATCTCCACAGATCGTATACATGCGAACTTAGATGAACTGATCGAAGCAGAACTCGCACGTCCGGCAGAAGATCGTATCCAAGTAGTATCTATACTAACGCCTAATTTTCTGCATTTCCCAATGGCAAAACAGCTCTTGGAAGCAGGGTTTCATGTGATTTGTGAAAAACCAATGACCATGACGTACGCCGAAGCGTTAGAATTACAGGCCATTCAGCAGAAAAATGGAAATATCTTCGGGCTGACGCATACCTACACAGGATATCCTATGGTGCGGCAGATGAAAGCGATGATCGCCAATGGCGAGATAGGCAACATTCAAAAAGTAGATGCCCAGTATTATCAAGGATGGATCAACCCTATCATTCATGATAAAGAACAACGTACGACTACCTGGCGACTGAACCCTGAGAAATCAGGCATAAGTTGTTGTCTCGGAGATATAGGCGTACATGCCTATCAAATGCTAGAATTTGTCACAGGGCAGAAAGTACAATCGGTTTTAGCAGATTTGAATCACTTGTACGCAGACAATCAAATGGATATTGATGGCACCGTATTACTTCGTCTAGGCGAATATACCAAAGGCGTATTGCGCTCTAGTCAGATAGCCACGGGAGAAGAAAATAATTTTACCCTAGCCATTTATGGTAAAAAAGCAGCGCTCAAATGGGAGCAAGAAAATCCGAACTACCTGTATCTACTAGAAGAAGGGCAACCGTTACGCGTATTAAAACCCGGGCACTCTTACAATAGTGACTTCTCACTAGACGGCACAAAATTGCCTCCGGGACATCCAGAAGGTATTTTTGATGCGATGGGTAATATCTATAAAGGGGTGGCAAAAGCTATCCGAGGGGAAAAATTCCATGAAGGAGAATTCCCAGGCATGACCGACGGAGTCCGAGGCATGAATTTTATAGAAAAATCCGTACAGTCACATCGTGATGGGAATGTGTGGGTAGACTTACATTAAAAATAGTATATGAAAAAACGAATCGCTTTATTATTAGTCTCAGTATTTCTTGCTTCTTGTGGAACAGATGACAACTCAGATTCATCCCCAGAAAATCCTGAGGTAATCACAGATAATGATACAGGAGAATTACGTATGATTGAAATATCATATAAACTTGATGGAGGAGATAATGTTGAGATAGAGCGTAGCCATTTTATAAATGATAAGCCTGTACGAGACACTTTATTTAGACCCAATGGAAATATCGGGTATGTCACTACGTATGAGTATAACACAAATGGGAATTTAATAAAAGAGGAAGCTGTTTTTTTTAATTCAGGTCAAATTGATCGTGTAGATATACGCGAATTCACCTATGATGGACAAGATAGAATTATAAGAAGGTTATATACAGAAGATATAAATTCTAGTAATGGGTTTGTTTCGGATGTTACTTTTGATTATAACGCAAACTCAGTAGCTATCAGTAATAATTTTAATAATAATTATTCTTGGATGCTTGATAATGAAGGGCGCGTGCTAAGAGACGAATCATTTGACGGTTCTTTTGCTCAAGCCATGTATTCAGGATCTAATCTTGTAGAAATGGATACAAATTATAGACCAGAGGAGAATTATCAATTTGAGTTTGATGTATCTACACCCGTTCTAGGAGGCTTTGATGACAAAACAATTCTTGGTAATAAAGTCATTAATTCTTTGATTTACAATACGGGGCGTATTGGCGATGGTGGCTACGAAATATTTCAAGAAAATTATATAACAGGATTCACGTATTCTTATCTTTTAAATGGAGCTCCTGAAATTCAAAACGTAGAGTATACGTATGAATTTGATAGCCAAGGGCGTTTAAAAAAACGTATAGAAGATTCTGATTTTTATCCAGCAAGAGAACTTATAGATTACGAGTATTTTTATAATGATTAGATAAAGTTAATGTATGCCCCTGCTGGCAGGCAGTTTTGTGGCATGAATTTTATAAAAAAAAGCTTACAATCGCATCGTGATGGGAATGTATGGGTGGATTTACAAATGTGATGTATGATCAACTTTAGAATTGGAGATTTCAGTGTTTTACCATTTGATAAACTTGTCATAGAATCTGATCTGGATATTGTAGAAGCGAGTGCTACTCTATACGATAAAGTTGATTTTAGATCAAGTTTCGAACTGATTTTTAAAAGTAAAGTAAACGGTAAAGAATTTCAAGGGAAAGTAAATAACTATAGATTCAATATTAAACGCATTATAAATTACAAAAATTCTTTTCTACCAGTTATTTCTGGTAAAATAGAAAAAAGAACATATCCTATTAAAGGTTCTCAAATATCTGTAATGATGCGAATGAATTGGCTCGTTATGATATTTAGCTTATTTTGGATTGGTACTTTATTCTTATTTATTTGTAATCAGATAGTAAATTTGATTTATGGAGAAGAAATTAATAAAGCATCATTAATTCCAATGTTTATGTTTTTTTTAGGGTTTTTATTGATTAACGGAGGGTTTAGTCATGAAGCAAGTAAAGCTAGAAAGTTATTAATCAATATTTTTGAAGGAGAAGAACTAAAATAATGAGTACGCTTTCGCGAAAGCGTGTAAATGAGAGTAAAACGATAATGAGATTCCCGTCTTCACGGGAATGAAAAGACAACTATGAAAACAATAAAAGGACCTGCGGTATTTCTAGCGCAATTTATGGATGATAAAGCGCCGTTTAATTCGTTAGACGGACTTTGTAAATGGGCAGCAGATTTAGGCTATAAAGGGATTCAAATTCCTACTTGGGAAAATCGATTAATTGACTTGACCAAAGCAGGAGAGAGTAAAACGTATTGCGACGAACTCAAAGGAAAAATCAATGACTATGGTCTTGAGATTACAGAGCTTTCTACGCACTTACAAGGACAGCTTGTGGCGGTGCATCCTGCCTATGATTTGATGTTTGATAATTTTGCGCCAGACGATTGTAAAAACAATCCTAAAAAACGTACCGAGTGGGCCCGCCAGCAAATGATTAGTGCGGCGAGAGCCAGCAAGCATTTGGGTCTGGATGTAAGTGCGACATTTAGTGGCTCACTGCTTTGGCACACCATGCACCCTTGGCCACAACGTCCTGCAGGACTAGTTGAAATGGGCTTTGAAGAATTAGCCAAACGTTGGTTACCCTTATTAAATGAATATGATGCGTGTGGGGTAGATGTTGCTTATGAAATTCATCCAGGAGAAGATTTACACGATGGGGTTACTTTTGAGCGTTTCTTGGAAGCGACGGGCAATCACAAACGATGTAACATCTTATATGATCCGAGTCATTTTGTATTACAACAACTCGATTACATTGCCTATATTGATCACTACCATTCGTTTATAAAGGCATTTCACGTGAAAGATTCAGAATTTAAACCTGATGGAAAACGTGGGACTTTTGGAGGCTATAGTGACTGGCAAGACCGTGCGGGGCGTTATCGTTCTCCAGGCGACGGACAAATAGATTTTAAAACGATTTTTACCAAGCTTACGGAATATGGTTGTGATGTTTGGGCGGTAATGGAGTGGGAATGTTGTGTAAAAAGTCCAGAACAAGGGGCTAGAGAAGGCGCTCCTTTTATTGCAAGTCATATTATTGAGGCCACTCAAAAACGTTTTGATGATTTTGCAGGAGAGGATATTGATAAAGAGAATTTAAAGAAGATATTGGGATTATAAATCAACAATTATGAAAAAAACAATCTACATCGTAGCTGTGGCAATTTTCGCTTTAAGCTGTAAAGAAAAAGAAGTAAGCCAAGCTGTTGAGCCTGTTGAAAAAGCAATAACAACACCTGTAAAACAGACCATACAGGAAGCAACAGTGCTTTTTGACGGATCCAATTTTGACGCTTGGAAAGGCTATGGTATCGATACCATGCACGAAGAATGGACTATAGATGGAGACGCGATGGCCTTTACCCCAAGTGATGAAGGAGGGAAGAATATTATCACAAAAAGCACGTATAAAAACTTTATTCTTGAGCTGGAGTGGAAAATCTCTGAAGGCGGGAATAGTGGTATTTTTTGGGGGGTACATGAGTCTCCAGAATTTAAAGAAGCGTATGAAACAGGCCCCGAAATTCAAGTACTGGATGATGCGCGTCACCCAGATGCCAAAGTAGCCAATGGCACTCACAAAGCAGGCTCACTATACGATATGATCAAACCTGAGGATGGAATGATCAACCCAGCAGGTGAGTGGAATCGTGTAAAACTGATGATCAACCAAGATACAAACGTGGGTAAATTATCTCTGAATGGTAAAAATGCGTTTACATTTCCTGTTAATGGTGAAAAATGGGATGCCATGGTTTCAAAAACAAAATTTGCCGATTGGGAAGGTTTTGGAAAATATGCAGAAGGACATATTGGATTACAAGATCACGGAGATAAAGTATGGTACCGTAATATCACGATTAAAGAAATTAATTAATGATAAAACTACATCATTTAGGAATCATCATCATCGCTTTTTCTATGGCTTCTTGTGGTTCTGGAAAAACAGGAGCAGCGCCCACAAAACCAGAACAAACGGAAGTTTGGGAACCCAAACCTCCCAAAGTGGCGATTAATGGTCAGTCGGGAGTGCCTAGCGATGCCATCGTATTGTTTGATGGATCAAACCTTAACGCTTGGAAAAGTAGAAATGGGGGTGGAGCACCACAATGGACGATCCATCCTGATGGGAGTATGACCGTAAAAGACAGGACAGGAGATATCATGACCAAAGAAAACTTTGGAAGTGTGCAATTGCATCTAGAATGGCGTAGTGATCCCAATAATACCCAGACCAATCAAAACCGAAGCAATAGTGGGGTCTTTTTTCAGGGATTGTATGAAGTACAGATTCTTAATAATAATGATAATGACACGTATGTAAACGGAATGGTAGGGTCGATTTATAAGCAAAAAGCCCCTGATGTCATGGCAGCTAAGCCCACAGGTGAGTGGAATAGTTATGATATCGTTTTCCACGCGCCTGTGTTTAATGAAGCAGGTAAAAAAATAAAAGCAGGAACCCTTACTGTGTTTTTAAATGGTGTCTTGATACAGGATCACTTTGAGCTGGAAGGTAGTACTGAGTATATAGGGTATCCAAAAAATAATCCGCATGGAGATGGGCCTATTATTTTACAAGATCACGGCGATAAAAGCGGGGTGGGTTTTAGAAATATTTGGTTGCGTACCCTGTAAATGAATACGGGAATGTATGCAGACGTGCTTTTTACAATAGAAAATAGTGCGCTCCTTTTTCAAGGGATTCTTTTCTTATGTTTAGCGTATTATTACCGTAAAAAACCACCTAAAAAAATCAATCATTTTTATGGTTATCGTACCCGACGGTCTATGGCTAATCAAGAGGTGTGGGATTTTGCTAATACCCAAAGTGCTACCTATTTTTGGCGTGTAGCCCTCATTACAATGGCTTCGGGTATTGTCTTACTTCCTTTTGAGATTTCTCTAAAAGTACTTATACAAGTTTTTGTCCTATTAATAGGCCTTGGAATTGCTGTGTGGCATACAGAAAAAGAAATAGATACTTACTTCGATAAAAACGGACATAAGAAATTATAAATAACGCTATAAAGGAGGTGGGAGATGTTGCGCTTTCGCGAAAGCGTACTCACAAAATATCCTTTTGGTTCTTATTTTGATAAGACATTTGATCCTCGCAAAACTCGTATATTTGTCGATATGATAAAATCAATGACTGGTTTTGGGAAGAGTGTGATACAACTTCCTGGAAAGAAGATTACCATTGAGGTGAAGTCTCTTAACAGTAAGAGCCTTGATCTAAATGCACGTATTCCTTCTACGTATAGAGAAAAAGAATTGGCCATGCGTAACCGTGTTGCAAAATCATTAGTACGTGGTAAGGTAGATTTTGCTTTGTATGTAGAAAGCACAGGTGAGAATACAAACACCAAAGTGAATGAAGGCGTTGTAAAAGAATATATGCGGCAGCTAGGTAATGTGGCAAATAGTGATCCTGCAGAGCTTTTAAAAATGGCTGTACGTCTTCCGGATGCATTAAAAATAGAGCGCGAGGAGATGGATGAAAACGAGTATAAAAGTATTTTAACCACCTTAGATAAAGCATTAGAAGAGATTAACACGTATAGATCTGATGAAGGGAAGTCTCTAAAAGGAGAATTTGAACTACGGATCAATAATTTACAAGGACTACTAGAAAAAGTAGTGGTGATGGATGTAGATCGTCTAGATAGTGTCAAAACACGCCTTGAAAAAGCGGTGTCAGATCTTAAAGTAGAGCTAGATGAAAATCGTTTTGAACAAGAGCTTATTTATTACTTAGAGAAGTATGACATCACCGAAGAAAAGGTGCGTCTTAAGAATCATTTGGATTATTTTACAGAAGCATTAGACTCTGATGATTCTAATGGTAAGAAACTAGGCTTTATAAGTCAAGAAATTGGCCGTGAGATCAATACCATTGGTTCAAAGTCTAATCATGCTCAGATGCAACAATTGGTCGTACAAATGAAAGACGAATTAGAAAAAGTAAAAGAACAAATGCTTAACGTACTTTAAAATCTTTATATAAGGCGTGACAAAAGAAAAACAACACTCAGGTAAACTTATCGTTTTTTCAGCTCCTTCAGGAAGTGGTAAAACAACCATTGTTCGGCATTTATTAGCACAAGAAGCATTCAATCTAGAATTTAGTATCTCGGCAACGAGTCGAGAGGCTAGAGGGGAGGAACAAGATGGGAAAGATTAT
The DNA here is from genome assembly GCA_964351845.1 of uncultured Flavobacteriaceae bacterium. GTDB lineage: Bacteria > Bacteroidota > Bacteroidia > Flavobacteriales > Flavobacteriaceae > Dokdonia. The sequence goes on from CAYGQJ010000007.1 coordinate 42,009, forward strand.
TATTTTATCTCTCTCAAGGAGTTTAAGCAGCATATCAAGAATGAAGATTTCTTGGAATGGGAAGAGGTGTATCGAGATAATTTTTATGGGACACTCAAGGAAGAAGTTCAGCGTATTTGGGCGATGGGCAAACATGTGATTTTTGATATTGATGTGGTAGGTGGGTTGCGAATTAAAAAGAAGTTCCCAGATCAAACACTGGCTGTTTTTGTCAAACCACCTAGTGTAGATGAACTTAAAATACGACTTAAAAAACGCAAAACAGAGAGTGAGGATAAGATCAATATGCGTATTGCAAAAGCATCTGTAGAGCTTGCCACAGCGCCTCAATTTGATCATATCATCCTTAACGACGATTTAGACAAAGCGTTGAGAGAGGCAGAAGCACTTGTTACAGATTTTATTCAAATCCCCTTACCAAAAAACGAAGATTGAAGATTTGAGATTTGAGATTGGAAAGTATTACAAGATACAAAACAGCTATTATAACACCCATCATCATTGAAAGTAGGACTGTATTTCGGAACATTTAACCCTATACACGTAGGACATCTTGCCATTGCAAATCACATGGCAGAGTATAGTGATTTGGATAAAATATGGATGGTGATTACGCCGCATAATCCTTTTAAGAAGAAAAGTAGTTTACTCGATAATCATCATCGGTATCAGATGGTACAACGGGCTCTAGAGGAGTATCCAAAGATTGACGCGAGTACCATAGAATTTAATTTGCCACAACCTAATTATACAGTCAATACACTCGCTTATTTACAAGAAAAGTATCCTGAGCATGCGTTTTGTTTGATTATGGGAGAAGACAATTTAAAGAGCTTCCATAAGTGGAAAAACTACGAGGTGATTCTACAAAATCATGAGATCTATGTGTATCCACGTATTTCTGAAGGAAGCATAGAAACGCAATTTGACAATCATCCTAAAATACATAAAGTAGCAGCGCCTATTATGGAGATTTCGTCTACAGCGATACGTAACGGTATTAAAGAAAAAAAGAACGTGAGGCCTTTACTTCCCGCAGAAGTGTTTGAGTATTTGGATGAGATGCGTTTTTATAAGTCGTAAAACAATCAGAAACAATAAGATGCCCAAGCTAGCTATAGAAAATCCATATTCAAGACGGGGGTATTATTTTGGGGTTCTTGCCTTCATCTCATTTCTTGTGATTAGTCTCTTACAAGGCGTAAAAAGGATTACAGATACGAAGGTTCCTTTAGCGTTATTCATGACAATTTTAGCGGTTTGTGTTTTTTGTGGAATTGCCTGTATGTATACTACTATAAAAGGTAGGAAAGAGGTGAGTTCTATTAAAAAAGTACTTGCTATAGCCCTTGCGGTAGCTTCTTTTATATACATACTCTTTCTCATAAAAGAGACGTTTTTCTCGTCAGGATTTAATTATTATACATAGTTTAGAATTTTCTAAAAAAAAAGACTGTCTTTTCAGACAGCCTTATATTCTTTTAAAGATATAGTGATTCTTTTAGAAAACAACAGGGGGTGCACCCGTTTCGCAATCTGACAATAATGCACTTACATACATCGCCCAGTTATTACCTTCAAAATCTTCACCTTCTGCCCACGCAGTCTCTCCACCAGTAGGTCCAGAAACTTCAGCATGCGCTGCAAAACAATAATTATCGTCTAGCACAGAAAGATCAAGAACGTATACGACTTCGTTTGTTCCATCACTATGAGAACTAGAATGCTCAAAATGTCCCACCTTTGGATTTCCTCCACCTGTTGTTGGGATGGTTTGATCTTCACAATTGCCAATACTTAAATGTGTTGCGCCGATGGTCCAATCTTCATTTGTAGTATACGTAATAATCATCGTGTCTCCGTCTATATCAACGGTGACAGTCCCAGCAATATGATGCTGACCAGCAATAAGATTTGTAGTAAGACAATGCTCATCACCTTCTAAACTTCTAGTATGTTGTTCTGTATCTTTAATGGTATTTTCAGATACCCTAAAATTTGGATTTACTGTGAGATTTAATGAATCGTCTTCAATTTGTTCAGGGGAGCAACTAAGCATTAGGAGTGTAATGAATGCAAAAAGCTGTAGTGTAATTTTCTTCATAATATAAAATGATTTTGGGGTTAATCGAGGTCAATCTAAAGATTAAAATCAATTTAGCCGACAAAACGCACTATTATTCGATGTAATACACAAAAACACATTAAATCTACTTCAAGAATGTTAAATTATTACGGTAAAACAGTATGTCGTATCCATAAAAAGAAACCGCTCACAGTATACATTACACCAGTGAGCGGTTTCAAACTAAATAACCAACCAAAATCTTAGAGCGCTGCTAGCTTTTGTAGCTTTTTTGTTTTAAGCGCTTGTATGTCTTTTTTAATATCCTCCGTTTTCTTTCTGTATTTCGGAGTACTCTTATTTTTATCTTCTTCTGAAGTTCTGAACTGTATATATCCTTTTCCTCTGAATTGGTATGTAGTTCCTGAACTTACTTGAAACAACTCTATGGTTTCATCATCTATAACGATGAGTTCAAAAAATTCATTGTCTGGAAAATTATAATCTAATGTTAAAGTTTTTAGATACAGATTTCCAGGTACATCTGCTACATCATAAATCCCATCGTAATCCCAATATATATAATCAATAGCCGTGCCATTTACATCTTCAGAGCTTCTAAAGTTTCCACTTTGTCCCGCTGGAAGAAACTGTAGGAAGTTTTCGTTGTCAAAAGCATTCACATTTCCTTCTTCACTGGTGTATATTTTTTCCCAAGCTTCAAATTCTTGTAAGAAATAATGGATATTTTCATAAAATACAAGATCATAATCAAAGGTACTTCTTTGGTATCCTTCTAATACGTATCTACTTCCTGTACTTGGCTCATAAAACTCTATCTCATTCACCGATAACTGACGCACATCAAAGCTATAGGCTCCATCTAAATCATGTTGTACATCCAGTTCAAAGTTAAAGGCGTTATAGAACCCAACATCAATTCCAAAACCACCACCATTACTTCCAATTCCGGAAAGATTGTTATTTGCAAAGACGTTTCCGTTTCTAAAAGAAACTGTAAATGCCTTTTGTAAAAAAGGAATGGCTACAGGTCCTGAAGAGCGATTGATATCTACATACCAGATTTCATAATCTGTAAGTACTTCATTGAGGGTGATTACAGGTGTTGTATCTACAATAATATCGTCTTCTACAATAACTTCTGTATAACAAGAAGTACATAAAATGCTTACTAGGGCAAATGCCGAAAGGAGTTTGATCGTCTTCATAATCTTTCTGTTTTGATTCACGTTATTAAAACCAAATGGCGTGCCAAAAATATAAATACTTAATAATCAATATTTTAATATATATTTTTGCGCTTTCGCGAAAGCGTACAAAACAAAAACCCTACAGATATACTGATAAAAATGTCTTATTTTTACATATACAGTATAATGATAAGCATATGAAGCAAAAACCAAAATTTGGGGTCATTGGAGGAGGAAGTTGGGCAACCGCTATTGTAAAGATGCTTTGCGAGAATCTCGAACACGTAGGTTGGTATATGCGCAGTGTCTACGCGGTAGAGCATATAAAGCGAGAGCAACATAATCCTAGTTATTTAAGTGCCGTTGAGTTTAATCCTGAGCAGTTAATCTTGAGTAATGATATCAATGAGATCATTACCTATGCAGATATTATTGTGTTTGCGGTTCCGTCTGCCTTTGTAGGGGGTGAACTTCAAAATATGACGGCTTCACTAGAGGGTAAAATTATATTTTCGGCAATTAAAGGGATTATGCCAGAAAGCGGGAAACTTGTAGGGGCTCATTTTCATGACATTTATAATATTCCATTTGAAAATATTGGTGTTATTTCTGGGCCGTGTCATGCAGAAGAAGTAGCGCTAGAACGATTGTCTTACCTCACCATTGCTTGTGCTAATAATGAGATTGCTCAGGTGGTTGCAGATCATGTTTCTTGTGATTATATAAAATGCACGACGAGTGATGATATTATAGGAATTGAATATGCGGCAACGCTTAAGAATATTTATGCCATTGCCGCCGGAATAGCCCACGGATTAGGATACGGAGATAACTTTCAAAGTGTTTTAATGAGTAACGCCATACGAGAGATTAAACGCTACGTAAAGCGAGCTCATAAGATGAAACGTGATATTAATGGTTCTGCTTATCTCGGTGACTTATTGGTGACGGGCTACTCTGTTTTTAGTCGAAACCGGATGTTTGGTAATATGATCGGAAAAGGATATACGGTAAAGAGTGCACAAATGGAAATGTCTATGGTCGCCGAAGGGTATTATGCGGCAAAAAGCGCCTTAGATCTTAACAATACACGAGAGAAAAAAGCACGTATTCCTATTATAGAAGCCGTACATAGTATTTTATACAAAGGGAAGGATCCCAAGAAGGTTTTTAAGAAACTTACGGAGCGATTGGATTAAATGGCCAAAACCCCTTTTTTAGGCATCACAGGGATTGATTTTAAACGTTCTTCTTTGATACTAAAAGCTGGAAATTCCCAGCGTTTTTCATACATCTTATTGTTTAAAAAGTAGGTGACCGTGTAGAAGTTGTCTATTTTAAAAATGCTTTCCTCCATAAACTCAATTTTGGCAAAACCTTTTGCAGGGAGTACCGCAATTTTATGACGGGTATGAGAGGTCATTTGGGTGTCACTATAGCCTTGTACAGTGATTAAAACGATTTCTAAAGGTTCTTTGCCATCATTTATGATATAGGCATTCCAATCTTGGGTCTTATATTCTTCATGAAGTTCTTTTACCGCAGCGATATATACATCTTTTACTTCTGGAATTTCTATGTCTTTACGCATGTTCTGTAGTATTACGATAAAGCATCACTGCTTCTGTGTCGTTAGAGAGAGTAATCATTTTAATAAAAGTGAGTCCTAGTTTTTCTAGTAATCGTTGTGATGCTGTATTTTCTTTAACCGTAATGCCACTTACGGTAGTGATACCATGTGTTTCTTGGCCGTATTGCATGACTTTGGAGGCGCTTTCAAAGGCATATCCTTTGCCTTCATACGGTGGTAAAAAAGCAAAACCAATATCAACACCGTCTATGCCTTCTCGATCATACAAGCCACAACAGCCTATTATTTTATGATCTTCTTTTTGCAAAACCATATAGTTTCCAAATTGCTTTTCTTCAAACTGAGGCAGCATTTTTGAAGTGATATACTGCTCGGCATCTTCTTCTGTGTGTACGTTGCGATCTCCTATATACAAGAGCCATTTAGGTGTGTTGAGTAATTTCAAGACAAAAGGAGCGTCTTTTATATGCGCTGGGCGCATATAGAGACGTTCAGTTTCGAGTGTGTATTCTTCCATACTGGTACTTTTCAGAGAAGATAATAGTATTTTGTATCGTATAGGTGACTTATTCCGCTTTCGCGAAAGCAAAAAAACTATTTTATAAAGCGCTTTTAAACTGCTCTAAAAAACGAATATCATTTTCACTCAGCATTCGGATATCAGAAATTTGATGCAGTAATAGCGCAATACGATCTATTCCCATACCAAAGGCAAAGCCACTGTATTCTTTACTATCAATACCGCAGTTTTCAAGTACATTAGGATCGACCATACCGCAGCCCATGATTTCTAACCACCCCGTTCCTTTGGTCATCTTATAATCGGTTTCTGTTTCTAGTCCCCAGTACACATCTACTTCGGCACTTGGCTCTGTAAATGGGAAATAAGAGGGGCGGAGTCTTATTTTGCTTTTCCCAAACATTTCAGTCGTAAAGTATTGTAATGTTTGTTTGAGATCTGCAAAAGAGACATCTTTATCTATATACAGCCCTTCTACTTGATGAAAAAAGCAATGGGAACGACCACTTATAGCCTCATTACGATACACACGTCCTGGGGAGATGGTTCGTATAGGCGGTTTATTGTTTTCCATATAACGCACTTGTACCGATGAGGTATGGGTACGTAATAATACATCTGGATCTGTCTGGATAAAGAATGTATCCTGCATATCACGTGCAGGGTGGTATTCTGGTAAATTTAACGCAGTAAAATTATGCCAGTCATCTTCAATTTCTGGACCTTCAGATACATTAAATCCTATCCGAGAAAAGATATCTATAATCTGATTTTTTACAATAGATATAGGATGGCGTGCCCCAATCTCTATAGCTTCTCCTGGACGCGAAAGGTCATTTATATCACTTGTGGTAGTCTCCTCTACATTTTCTAGGGCATCTTTAAGCGTATTTACCTTTTCTAAGGCTACTGTCTTGAGTTTATTAACGACTTGCCCATACTCTTTTTTAAGCTCATTAGGAACATTACGAAACTCTGCCATAAATTCATTTACGACTCCTTTTTTTCCCGAATATTTAATTCGGAATGTTTCTACATCTTCTAGCGTAGCTGCAGAAAATGCTTCTACTTTTTCTATATGTTCTTTGATCTTGTCTAGCATAGCTATTGTTTTATCCCTTAAAAAATAGGGAGGTGCAAATTTAGTAAAAAACGTGTATTAGTGATGTATATCTAAAGAATAATGCTTTTTTGTATTTGTGTGAAAATACAATGATTTATTAGACCAAAATATATCCTTTGTGGTTGATAAACAATTATTTATAAATAAAACGTATGCCAGTACGCCTCTTTTTTTCGTATCTTGATAGAGAATCAAAAAAGTAAATTATGTTAAAAAAAATGTTAGAATGCGAGGGAACTAAGGAGCTTAGTTCAAAAGATCAGAAAAGTGTGAGTGGTGGTTATGTATACTACGCTTGTAGTGGGCCTAATGGTTCAAATTGTTACAGAGGCGGTAAACATTGCCCAGGGACTTGTATGTCTGGAGAGTGTATTCCTTGGTAATTTTAGGAGTAACATTTATGTATACTAAAATACACCATTGTTTCTAGTGCTTATGTATTCTTATCTCTTTAAAACAACGCTGTATCGCTTGAAAAGCCCCCTCAAGTAGAAAATAAATTCGATAAATGAGCGTGTATTTTAGTGTATTCAACCTGATAGCTTTTAAGCTATAACTGTTTAAAATAGAAGGTCATTTTAGTCCTTTGCAAGGATATTCCCTTTAATTTTTACAAGATCCACACGATTAAAATAGTTTTCTAAAGGCTCCATACCTTTCATAGACATTGTAATAAGTTCTTCATCTACGTCTCCATCACTAAGCATATATTCTTGACAGATCACGTTTTTATCAACGCCTAAAATGAGTAACATCGCTGCGACGACAATTCCTGTTCTATCTTTTCCAGAAAGGCAATGTATCAATACAGGATAGGAAATTGTTGGATTTTCAAAAAGACGCATAATCGCGTTGAGCCATGTACGCACCTCTTTTTGTGTGGTATCGTATTTTTCAATCTTATTAGACATAGGAAAATGAAAATAGGCACAATCAAAATCATCTGGATCACTACTATTTCTTAGGTTGATGATTGATTTTACATGATCAATTTCTTTGTGTTCTTTTACATAATCTATACTTCCCCCTCTATACATGCGACCTTCAGGAAGTACTGTTTTTTCAGAAATCAGATTGACAAAAGCACCTACATCTCTAAAATTTACACAACCCTCTGTATAATCTAAGCCCATGGTTCATTAAGAAATAAGTTCTTTATCTATAAAATATTGGACAATAGCTTCTTTCATTAAAACTTGTTGTTCTCCTGCTTTTAGGATAGGTAAGGGCTCAAGAACTTTATAATGTGGCCATCCATCAGGATCTTCATAATCAAATTGATAATATCCAAAAGGCTCTAATAATCTACATATTGCAATATGCATTAAGTTAACTTTATCGTCTTTTTTAAATGTCTTATCCAGCTGCCCTAATTCTTGCACGCCAATAAGGTATATGATGCTTTCAAGGTCCAAGGTATCTCCTTCTGCAAAGCGTTTTGAGAGAAGCTCTACAACCGTTTCCCATCGTTCTTTTAATTGTGTGTCTCTAGCCATAATTATCCGCAAATATAACCTTACACGGGTTAAATTACTATATTTAGGGCATGAATACGATCGATATTGTTTTTGGGATTATTCTCATTTTAGGAGCCATACAGGGGTTCAAAAAAGGCTTATTTGTAGAGCTAGCATCTCTAGTTGGGCTTATTGCAGGAATTTTTGGAGCTATTCATTTCTCCCATTTTGCGGGAGATTGGCTTGCCGAAAAAACAGCTTGGAGTGAGCAAGCTATTAACCTTACCTCCTTTGCGATTACGTTTATTATTATTGTTCTTGTCATTTCTATGGCAGGAAAACTCCTCACCAAAATAGCCGATTTTGCCATGCTTGGGATTGTAAATAAATTGGCAGGCGCTGCTTTTGCAGTACTTAAATATGCTTTTTTATTAAGTGTGGTTGTCATGTTTGTAAACGCCGCAAATGACCGTATTGGTTTTGTAAGTGAAGAAGCTATGGAAGAATCTGTTCTTTTTACTCCTGTAAAATCATTTGCGCCTATGATTCTGCCTTCCATACTGGCAAAAGCCAAAGAAGAAAATATCTACAATCCAGACAAGGAAGAAGAGGAAGAGGAGTAGGCACATGAGTTTTCTTATATTTCTGTGTCCGCTTTTACACTTCGATAAGCTCAGGGCAAACTTTGGCTATGCCGAAAGCATGCATACTTTTAATTTTAGCCTTTTACAGAGGTTTTGGAGTATACATACACATTATAGATGTCATTAAAACGATAAAAAGGCCAACGAACAAACGTTAAGCCTTTTTATTTAATGATCGTATTGAGTAAGATATTACTTTTAGCCTATAGGAAATGAACTTTTCCGTCACTTACGCTATAGACAGCTCCAACAATTTTTATATCATCTTTTTCTTCCATGTCCTTCAGAACAGGAGAATCATTTTTAAGATTATCTATTGTAAGTGCAACATTTTTATAAACAACAGCATCAAAAAAATCTTTATTTTCATAAATGCGCTCACTTCGTTTTTCGGGTTCTTGTACAGCATGTACAGAGGGTTTAATACCGTCCAGTAATGATCTAATACTTCCAAGTTGTAGTGGGCTTATTGCATTTGCATCTTGGATAGCAGTCTTCACAGCTCCACACCCTGTGTGTCCTAAAACAACCACAAGTTTTGATCCTGCAACTTTACATCCATATTCTATACTTGCAATAATGTCTGTACTTACAATATTACCAGCAACGCGTGCACTAAATATATCGCCAATACCTTGGTCAAAAATAGTTTCAACAGGCACTCTTGAATCTATGCAACTTAAAACAACTGCATATGGATATTGACCTCCTTGTGTCATACTAACCTGATGTAGTAAATCTCTTTCTGTAGGCTGACTTTTTACAAATCGTTTGTTGCCATCTTTTAGTCTGTCAAGTGTAGACTCAGGAGTCATATGGCTTTGTGACTCTTCTGTTTGTGTTCCATTAGGTGGTAATGGTGGTACAGGTACTTCTTTCATAATATATTACTTTTATGCTGATTTAGGCCTTAGGTTAAAAAATTCTATAAAACTGTCAGGGTTTTCTATGATACCTCTTTGGGAAATAAGTTTAATATCAATATTTCGATTTCTTGCTTTCTCAACAAAATCATCTAGTATTTCTATAATATCATTATCTAAGAATCTAGTATTCCTTACATCCAACTCAAGATATGTATTTTCTGGCAGTTGATCTAATTCTTTTAATATGGCTCCTTTATTAAAGAAAGTTACTTCTTCTGCAAAGGTCATTTTCATTTTTTGTTTTCCGTTACTCACATCTTCTTTGTGTAAAAAATGTGAATTTTGGTAACTTTTATACAATACAACAAAAATTCCTACAGCAAGTCCTAGCCCTATACCTACTAATAAATCAGTAAATACAATACCTATAACCGTTACAATAAAAGGAACAAATTGTTTCCATCCAGCGTTCCACATCGCTTTAAATGTAGCTGGTTTTGCTAATTTGTACCCTACAATTAATAAAACAGCAGCTAGAACGGATAGCGGGATTTTATTTAGTAATGTAGGAATAAGAATAACTGAAATTAATAAAAAGAATCCATGAATGATAGCAGCCAGTTTTGTTTTTCCTCCAGATTGTATGTTGGCAGAACTACGAACGATTACCTGAGTTATTGGAAGCCCTCCAATCATTCCTGAAATGATATTTCCAGTTCCTTGAGCAAGCAATTCTCTATTGGTAGGAGTGACTCTCTTTTCTGGATCAAGCTTATCTGTGGCCTCAACGCATAAAAGGGTTTCTAGACTCGCAACAAGCGCGATCGTAAAAGCAGTCACCCATATTTCAGGTTTTGTGATGACCCCGAAATTTGGAAAAGCAAATTGCCCTATAAAGCTATCAATGCTATCTGGAATAGGGACAGAAACTAAGTGTTCTTGAGAGATAGAGAATAGATCTGAGTCTTGTGTAGCTAAAAAGTATATAATTCCAGCTGCTACAGCAACTAGAGGGCCTTGAATAATACTAAAAATCTTCCCTTTTTTAGAAAGTACGTTACTCCATAAAAGCAAGATTCCAAGACCAATAAAAGCGATGAGTGTGGCTCCTGGACTTATATAGTTAATGGTGTTTATGATTTCTGAAAAAGTGTTTTCTCCATCTATTTGGAAAAAAGCAAAATCACCTTCTGGATCTGCATCGTAACCAAAGAAATGAGGTATCTGTTTCAGTATGATAATAATTCCAATACCCGTAAGCATTCCTTTAATTACTGAAGACGGAAAATAATAACCTATAATTCCTAATCGTAGAAATCCAAAAGCTAACTGAATAACGCCTCCTAAAACAACAGCAACAAGAAAATTTTCATAACCTCCTAAAGCAGTGATCGCGGTTAGGACAATAGCGGCAAGTCCTGCAGCAGGACCACTCACACCTATTTCAGAGCCGCTCAGAGCGCCTACAACAATACCCCCGATAATTCCTGCAATAAGCCCTGAAAAAAGAGGGGCACCACTGGCAAGAGCAATCCCAAGACATAAAGGGAGTGCTACAAAAAATACAACGATACTAGCAGGTAGGTCGTTCTTTAAATATTTGAACATGATAATATAATATAGTGCTATGACTCAAAAAAAGCCTATAGCTGTTTAGTTTAGAATGATAATGGGTACATATAGTTCTTGATAGGAAGTTGATTTGGTACTTCGTTTCCTATAAAGATGTACATTTAATACTATACGTTGTATTCTGGAGGTGGAGATTGTACATCTATAATATGGCTTCCATAAAGATGGATTGTGTGATTATTCTGAAAGCTTAAATACGATTTTTTTGCTATCGCTGGAGTTGTGTATAGCTCAAAGAAAGTGTCTTTTTCGTCAAGTTCTTTCTTTGATTCTTTTTTGTTTTCATCCTCACCAAGGTCCAATGCTACTTCAATATCAGCTTGCTTATCTATAAGCACAATAAAGGAAGGCCCTAATATAGATAAGGACAACATGAAGGCTAGTGATATGGTAAAAATACTTCGCAAGACACTAAAATAGCTAATTTTAATGTATTTTCTAGTGAAAGTTTCTCTAAAAGTCATTTAATAATTTAATATCATCTTTTGGAATCCAACCCGTTTTACCGTCTATAAGCTTGATTCTGTTCCATTGTTTTTCTTCCTCTAGGACAAATACTTTAGTTCCTTCATGCAATGTAAAAGCCTGTGTGCTGGAGAGGTTTGGCTCACTTTTCACTTCTACTTCGGGTGTAAATACAATGGCTGGATGGTCTTTTTCTGCTTTCGCGAAAGCGGTATATGCAAAACTCACACTTAGAATCCCCAAAATAAGCACAACGATAGACGCGATAAAAAATAAGCGTTTTCTGAGGGTGCTATATGCAAAATAATACCCTAGAAAACCGAGTACAAAAAGAAGGATGCATAACACAGAAGCTTTTGCCCATCCATCTATCGTAAAAATGCCTATCACCGTATTTATCCACTCTTGGAGGGTGTTTTTAGGAAGCGGTTCTATCGCATCTATTTTCATGTTTTCTGCAAAAGCAGCATTATTACGTATATCCGGATCTAAAGGAGCTAGTTGTAATGCTTTTTCATAATAGTATACCGTAGGGGCTACATTATTGAGTTTATAGTGCGCATTTGCAAGATTAAAATAAAGCGAAGCAGATTCCACTTTTTGATCTAATATTCGCTTGTAGGCATCTATAGCCTCTTGAAACCTTCCTTGTGCATAATGTTCATTGCCTGCTTTAAATAATAGCTCTGTTTGTTGGGCATACGTTGTACAACTTAAAAGAAAAGTAACGACAACAAGAAGGAATTTTGAAATTTTTGTCATCTTATAACTGTTTATCCATGGTTGATATTACACGAACGGCCTTGTCGTAATCTTGTTGCATCGCCACATTACTAGAAGGGGTATATCTAGCAAATTCACAACTTTCCAATAGACTTATAAATTCAATAGTGTTAGCGCTATCTAGGTCCCGCTCTTTAAGCAGTCTCGTAATACGGTCTTTGCTCATTTCACTAGTTTGAATATTGAGCTTTGCTTTGAGATAATTATGAAGTGCACGCTCCATCGCCACATAAAATGCTTTTTGATCTCCTAGATTTTTCTTGGCTTCACTCAAGAATTTACGAGCAAGTTTATCAGCTTTACGTATCCGATTTCCTTGTACGTCACTTGTATAGGCTTGTCGTTTTTTGCGAATAATCATTGCGATAGGAATCAATAAAAACGGACCTAGCAATAATGCCCAAAATAATCCAGATTTAAAGAATTTCTTTTTTGAAATGGCCTGAAGGTTAGAAGTCGTTTTTATGTAGGCAAATTGTTTGTCGGCAGCGACTACTTGTTGTTTATTGATACCGTTAGCTGTTGCTGTCTCCTTTTCTGCCTCTACATCTACAGGGCCATTATTAACTTCTATAACAATCTCATCAGAGGTTTTACGCTCATAACGTTCTGTCTTTGGGTTAAAGTAACTAAAGGATATAGGCGGGATAGGGTATTTGCCTTTGTAAGAAGGGACGACGGTATAAGTACTTTTTTTAAGGCCACTCATGCCGCTTAAGTTTGAACGAACTTTATCTGCATTTTCAGGTTCATAGACTTCTAACTTGCTTGGGAAATTAGGTTTTGGAAGTTCAAAAAGTTTCAAGTTTCCATTTCCTTTTGCTTCTACACTTATCTGAAATGCTTCAGAAGCGTCAAGTGATTTTTTATCTGTTTTTACCGTAAAGTCAAAGTCTCCTACAGCGCCTGTGAAGTCATCAGGTTTTCCATCCAATGGGAGCGGTTTTACATTTACGGCTCTATTTTTTGCAGAAACGGTAATATTGGTGTTTTGAGTTAAGAATCTACCAAAAATATCACGTCTATTTGTAGGTACAGATACAGAAACATTAAGACTGAGCGGTTCGATATCAAGTTTTCCGGTTTTTTGTGGATATAAGACCGTACGGCGTAGGATCACATATCGATAAGGCTCCCCTTCATATTCACTATCATATACTTTGAATTGCTTTTCGTCAATGTTTTGACTCCAGAAATCGGCAAATTTTGGGGAATCTATTTCTCTCCAATTACTCACACTCGTTTCGGGTGATACATACAATTTATAAACGACAGTAAACGCCTCATTAAGATAGGGGCTACTTTTTGAAACTTCTGCGACAAGGTGAATTTTTTCAGAAGCAATATAAGCGGCATCATTCCCATCTTTGGGCTTATCTACAGCAGCCGTGACTGTCACTTCCAAAGGAGGAGATTTATAGATTTCTCCATTAATGGTAATTTCTGCTTGATTAATCGTGAATTTTCCTCTTTTGGTTGGGGCAAGTATATAACTAAATGTTTTAGAGTAGGAGCTTTTTCCATTTACCCAACTTCTACTCACCGCTTGGTTAGGCCCTGAATAAATAGTAAATCCTTCAAAATCGGGTCTTTTAAAATTATCGCCATCTTGATTTACTTCAAAATCAATGCGCAATCGCTCGTTAACCCCTAGTTTTTTCTTGTTTACTTTGGCATTAAAGGACACATCCTGTGCAGATACTGTTGCTATTGAAAGCAAGATGAGAGAGCATATGTACAGTTTTAGTTTCATAGTGATATTAAGAATTTACCAAACTTTAATGGTTTGTATCTTTCTTGTTTATATTTAATCGTATTTCTTGTTTTTCATTACGTATTACCTCTATTATAAATGCATCGGAGGTTTTACGTTCGTAGCGTTCTGTTTTCGGGTTGAAGTAACTAAATGATATGGGAGGAATTGTATATTTTTCATCAAGTTTAGTGACTTTTAAGGTGTATATGTTTTTTTTCAGACCATTGACCCCATTTAGATCAGAATTCATTGCATCTGCGTTTTCTGGTTGAGATATATTTAATCTATTAGATACATTAGGATCTGGTAGATCAAAAAGGGGTAAGTTGCCGTTTCCTTTTACAGATATACTTATTTGGAATATTTCTGAAGTAAGTAATGGATTTTTATCTGTAATTACCGTAAAATCAAATGCCCCTACGGCTCCAGTAAAATCAGCTGGTTGTCCTTCTAATGGGAGCGGTTTAACATTTACAGTTTTGTTTTGTGAAGCAACCGTAATTGTTACGTTTTCCATTAAAAAACGCCCAAATGGATCACGTTCTTTTGTAGGAACACGTGTAGATATATTTAAAGTTAATGGTTTTATCGTAAGTTCTCCAGTCTTTTGAGGATAGAGAACAGTTCGTTTTAAAGTAACATATCTGTAAGGCTTCCCTTTATATGTTCCTTCTTGTATTTTAAATTCCTTCTCGCTTATATTCTGACTCCAGAAATCAGTAAACTTTAATGAGGTTGCTTCTTTCCAGTTAAAAATACTAATATCTGGTGACACATACATTTTATGTTCAACGATAAATCCTTGATTAAGATATAGGTTGCTTTTAGAGATTTCTGTTGTTACATGAACTTTCTCTAAAGCAATCTTCTCATATTCTGATGTGTCTGTAGCATCATGTATCATTATTTCTATAGGCGCTACTTTTTCAGTAAAGCATGTGTCTTTTGCAGATACCGTTGCTATAGAAAGCAATATGATAGAGCATAATATGTACAGTTTTAGTTTCATAGTGGTGATATTAAGAATTTACCAATCTTTTTCAGTTTTTACTTTTGCGCCTTTTTGCTTTTTAGCATTGATTTTTTCTTGTGTTTTTTGTTCTTCATTACGCATAGCTTCTAGAAGACTGCGCACTTGCTGAGGAGATAATTGCCCAGGTTGAGGCGCTTGCTGTTTTGGCTTCTCTTTCTTTTCATCTCCTTTGTCGCTAGACTGTTCTTGTTCTTTATCTTCAGGCTTTCCGTTTTCGTCTTCTTTCTGTTCTCCTTTATCTTCTTTTTCTTTTCCTTCATCATCCGTCTCCTTCTTTTCGCCGTCGTCGCTTTCTTTTTCGTCTCCTTCTCCGTTTTTATCTTTTTCGTTTTTATCTTTATCCTGATTCTGATCTTTATCTTGATTTTCGTTTTCATCGTCACCGCCACCGCCGCCACCGCCGTTTTTGTCTTTTTCTTTTTTGGCTAGCATGAGATTATAACGTGTCTCCTCATCGGTAGGGTCGTTGCGTAGTGCATTTTTATAGGCTGCTACAGCACCTTCCCAGTTTTCTTGTTGGTATAGCGCATTTCCTAAGTTATGATAGGCTTTATGCTTTTCTTTTTTGGTTTGTGCCACATCGGCTGCTTTTACAAGAGAAGCGGTACTTTCTTCATATTTTTTGTTGACGTAGTAGTTGTTTCCTGCATTGTATTTTGCGGGAACACTAGATGGATCTAGGGAAATAGCTTCTCTGTAGGCTACTTCCGCTTTCGCGAAAGCGTTCTCAGAAAGATGATCATTGCCATCTAAAACAAGCTCTCTAGCCGTATCTGCATACGGGTTTATAGGCACCTGCTTTTTTTCCTGCGCCATAGCGATCAGAGAAAAGCAAAGTATGTATGTATAAAGAAGGTATTTCATAACATTCTTTTTAGTTTTCATTGAATAAGTTTAATTTTTTAAGCCAACCTGTTTTGCGATCTAATAAAAAGATATCAAGAAAAAGAAGCAATAATCCCGCACCCAAAAACCATTGAAACTGGTCTTTGAAGTCGGCAAATTGTTTGGCTTCGAATTCTTTTTTATTCATTCCGTTTAGGATTTCTTTTACTTTATCGACGACCTTTTCAGTATTTTTTCCATAGATATATTCGCCATTAGCTTCAGAAGCAATGTCTTTTAGGGTTTGCTCATCTAGCTTTGTGATCACGGTTTCTCCGTTTTGATCTTTTTTATAGGATTGTACAATACCATTACGTTTTAAAGGGATCGGTCCTCCATTAGTTTCACCCACACCAATAGTAAAAATACGAATACCTTCTTGGTCAGCTTGCTCTGCAATATTAGACGATTCTCCTACATGGTCTTCTCCATCTGAAATGATAAAAAGCACTCTATTGGTTTGCTCTTCGTCATTATAATACGTTTTAGCAAGCTCGATGGCTTCGCTAATAGCCGTACCTTGACTTGAAAGCATATCGGTATTCATCTGACTTAAAAATAGTTTTGCACTGCTATAATCAGTAGTAATAGGTAGTTGTGGATAGGCACTTCCTGCATAGGCAATAATTCCTATACGGTCACTTCCTAAATTATTGATAATTTGAGTAACAAGTTGCTTGGATTTCTCCATGCGATTAGGCGCAATGTCTTCTGCGAGCATACTTTTTGAAACATCGATCGCAAAAACAACATCAACTCCTTCTCGTTTTATAGTTTCTAATTTTGTCCCCATTTTAGGATTGACAAGGGCAACCACTAGGCAAAAAATAGCCAGGCTTATCACAAAAATTTTAAGGGCAGGTTTAAACAAAGAACGTTCTGGGCTTAGTTTTTTAAGCAACGAGCTGTCTGCAAAACGCTTTTGCGCAGTGCGTTGCCAGAAAAGAACGCCTAAAAATAATAGGATGATCACTGGGATTGCCAGTAATAACCAAAACCATATTTTTTCTTCTAATAGATACATATGCTATACATTCCCACGTATACGGGAATCTTTTTATCTTCTTAATTAAACAAAACTTCTAAACACGGTAAACTTAAGGAGTAATTCAAACAACAATAAAATGCCAGCCAGCAGAATAAGCGGGCGGTATTTTTCTTCATAATTGGTGTACTTAAATTCCTCTACTTCTGTTTTTTCTAGTTTATCTATCTCGTCATAAATGTCTTTTAGTTTTTCATTATTTGTCGCTCGGAAGTATTTTCCTCCGGTGACTTCTGCAATTTCTTTTAATAAATCTTCATCTATCTCTACAGGTACATTATCATATACAAAAGAGCCATTATTATTTAACCCTATAGGGGAAAGTGCCGTTCCATTGGTTCCTACGCCTATGGTATACGTTTTTATGCCAAATTCTAAAGCGAGTTCACTCGCTATTTTTGGATCTATAAACCCTGCATTATTTACTCCATCAGTCATTAAAATAATCACTTTACTTACAGCCTTGCTATCCTTAAGTCTATTTACTGACGTAGAAAGTCCCATTCCAATGGCAGTACCTCCTTCTATAATATTGTTATAGCGGATGCTATTAAGCGAACTTAACACAATGCTTTTATCACTAGTGATCGGTGTTTTGGTATAGCTTTCTCCTGCATACTCGACAAGACCGATACGATCGTTTGGCCTTCCTTTGATAAAATCGGCGGCAACGAGTTTTAAAGCTTCAAGACGGTTAGGGCGCAGGTCTTTGGCAAGCATACTGGCAGAGACATCAATAGCAATAATAATATCAATTCCTCTGGTACTTTTTGTCTTTGTCGTAACTTCTGTTGTTTGCGGGCGTGCCATCGCGGTGATAAGCGCTGCCAATGCAACTAAACGTAACAAAAACAAAAACGGACGTAGCTTAGGCAATATGCTACTTGTTGTCTTAAATCCTTTTACGCTCGATATTTTTACAGAAGGCGTTTGTTTTTTACGTTTCCAGATATACCATGCAATAGCAAGTGGTAGTGTGAGGAACAACCAGAAAAACTGCGGATTGGAAAATTCAATGTTATCAAACATTACTTGGTCTCGGCTTTTTGAAGTTCAACACTCTTGATGATACGCTCTGCAATCTCTAAACTATACGGGTCTTTTTCATTCCAAGTAATTAATACCTGTTGAATAATACTTTCTCCCATAAAACTTAGTATTGTATATTCTCCAGGAATTGTGATATCCTTTTCTATATCGACGATAAACTTTCCTGACCCAAAGGTTTTAATCCCTTCGGCTCCATTAGGGGTTTTGTATTCTTCCTGTTTTGCAATATCTGCAACAAAACTTCCATTTTCTTTTTTAGAGACTTGAGAATTAAGAATATCCTCAACAGGAGAATCTTTGCCTTCAGGCAATATGATTTGAGTTATTGTAACAGCAGTTTCTGGCGACTTTGCTTTCCAGTTAAATTTATTCACCTTCATTTTTCCTGTTAATGCCTCAGGGATCTCGTATTCTTTTCGCTCTAGTGCTTTTGGAGTACTAATCACAACACTTGGGAAGCCATACTCACTTGTAATCCAGTTTCCTTCTGCAAGTTCGCGCGTTTCATTTCCTAACACAAAATCCTTTACCTCATCATATCCTTTTATGGCAATACCAGCAATTAAGCCAATAAGTAAAATGCCAACAACGCCTGCAATTCCTGTAAGCCATAATTTTCGAGTACGCTTACGTTCTAACGCTTCTCGATAGTCTTGATCCTTCATAAGCTCTTCTACCGTAGGCGCAGGAAGGGCTTCTTTGGTTTCTTTTACAATTTGCTCAATGGCATTTCTATCTGCTTCCGCTTTTCCAGAAGGAGGGTTAATACGGGCAAATTTCACAAGATCTGCACGTTTGAAGATATCTTTCAGTTGCTGTATGGTCTGCGGATTGAAATCAATATGACCATTATCTTTTTCTAATTCTAATCGCGCTATGAGTTCGTCTGTCGTGCTTTCTAAGGCTCGGTCATATACTTTCTCGTCATAATAACGGCGCACAGTATCAGTAAGGGTAGAGTAATATTCTTTGTATTTCGCGGAAGCGATAAAATCTGTTTTATCCAACGCTTCAAGAGACGCAAGTGCTTGCTCAAAAGGAGGAATATATTTTTCTGCTTCAATTCGTTTTTTGTGTCTACGTAACAACCAAAATAAAAAGAAGGCAATAGCGAGTAAGATAGGAACGATCCACAAGAGGTATTTCCAAATTTTACTATAATCTGGGGGAAGTTCTATAGCAGGTTTGATGTCATACAATCCTTGTGTTAGGGTATCTAAAACCACATTGGCGACCTCTACTTGAAAAGAATCGGTTTGTATGGTGCGATCTCCTATAAGGATACGTTGTTTGGGGATTTTATAAGAACCACTATCAAATTGCGTAAGCCCATACTTCTTAATCAATGTCATTTTTGCTTGCGCGAAAGAAGTATCAATCTTATAACTTTCGATCATTTCTAAAGGAGAAAATGTCTGTCCTTTTGGAAAAATCACGGTTGCCAGCTGATCTGCCTCTACAACCACTGTATAATTAATCTGTTCTCCTAAACGGATTTTTGTCGTATCTATCTTTGCTTTTACAGTAGGCTCTATTTGAGCATTTACTGACAAAAAAGAGAAAAGAATAAACACGAAAGACACACCTAGGGCGTGTTTTATATTTTTTGTTCTTCTTATGTTACTATGGGGATGCATCATCTCTTTTTGTTATCCTCTTCGTTTAAAATAGCCTAATAATTTTTTTACGTAACTCTCATCCGTACGAACATTGATCACGCCAGCCCCACTTTTTTTGAAGCATTCTTCATAATAAGCGACGCGTTCTCTGTAAAAGATTTCATAGTTTCTACGTACTTTTTTGGAGGAAGTATTGACGAGCATTAATTCGCCGGTCTCTTCATCTTCCATTTGCACCATTCCTACGTTGGGAATGGCCTCTTCTCTTTGATCGTAGATCCTAATGCCTGTGATGTCGTGTTTATTGCTTGCAATTTTGAGCGTTTGCTCATACCCATCTGCGATAAAATCGGAAAGAATAAACGTGATCGCTTTTTTCTTCATTACACTGCTTAAAAACTTAATGGCTTGCGCGATATCTGTTTTTTTAGAGGTGGGTTTAAATTCTAAAAGCTCTCGTATAATCCGTAGTACATGTGATTTTCCTTTTTTGGGAGGAATATACAGTTCAATCTCATCGGTAAATAAGATCAATCCTATTTTATCATTATTTTGCAAAGCACTAAACGCTAGTGTGGCGGCAACCTCTGTTACAATTTCGTTTTTAAATTGCTTGTCGGTACCAAAAAACTCAGAGCCACTCACATCTGCAATAAGCATGAGGGTGAGTTCGCGTTCCTCTTCAAATACTTTAACAAAAGGTTCGTTATACCGAGCAGTTACATTCCAATCAATATTACGTACATCATCTCCAAATTGATATTGTCGCACTTCACTAAAAGTCATACCACGTCCTTTGAAAGTAGAGTGATACTCCCCTCCAAAAATATGATCAGACAATCGTCGTGTCTTGATCTCAATCTTACGTACTTTTTTGAGTAATTCCTTTGTATCCATAGGCCCCTTAGCCCCCAAAGGGGGAACTAGCAACTTGTATGTTTTATTTGTTTTTCAAAATCAAAGATTTTTTATCCATTATATCCACTCTAGTAAGAATTCCCCCCTTGGGGGCTAGGGGGCCTATGGGACTTCGATTTGATTTATAATTTTGTTTATAATATCTACAGATGTAACGTTTTCTGCTTCTGCTTCATAAGTGAT
The DNA here is from genome assembly GCA_964351845.1 of uncultured Flavobacteriaceae bacterium. Taxonomy (GTDB): domain Bacteria; phylum Bacteroidota; class Bacteroidia; order Flavobacteriales; family Flavobacteriaceae; genus Dokdonia. Next base: position 62,855 of record CAYGQJ010000007.1, read on the forward strand.
TCCAATACGGTGACGTAGGATATCGTGTACAACTGCTCTTACATCTTCTGGGATTACATACCCGCGGCGTTTTATAAACGCATAACATTTTGCAGCAATCGCAAGGTTAATACTTCCACGAGGGGATGCTCCAAAACTGATAAGTGGTTTTAAATCTGCCAGTTTATAATTTTCTGGGTATCGTGTTGCAAAAATGATATCAAGAATATATTTCTCTATTTTTTCATCCATATACACCTCTTTCACTGCACTTTGTGCACGAAGAATCTGCTCTACAGAAACGACAGCGTTTACTTTTTCAAAACCACCTTTTAGGTTTTGACGAATAATCATCTGTTCGTCTTGAATTTTTGGATAATCGATGACCGTTTTTAGCATAAAACGATCTACTTGTGCTTCTGGTAATGGATACGTTCCTTCTTGTTCTACTGGGTTTTGAGTTGCCATGACGAGGAATGGTTTGTCGAGTATAAATGTCTCATCACCTATCGTTACTTGCTTTTCTTGCATGGCCTCTAGAAGTGCAGACTGCACCTTTGCTGGCGCACGGTTAATCTCATCGGCGAGTACAAAATTGGCAAAAATGGGTCCTTTCTTAATACTAAAGTCATTGACTTTCATATTATAAATCATGGTACCCACCACATCGGCAGGAAGTAAATCGGGTGTAAATTGTATACGGCTAAAAGATCCTTGCACTGCTTGCGCAAGTGTATTAATCGCAAGGGTTTTTGCAAGACCGGGTACTCCTTCTAGCAAAATGTGACCTTGGCCTAAAAGTCCGATAAGTAATCGTTCTATCATATGCTTTTGACCAACAATCACTTTGTTCATCTCCATGGTCAAGATATCTATAAAAGCGCTCTCTTTTTCTATCTTTTCATTGATAGCGCTTATATCTATCGTTGTCATATTCTCTTCCATACTTTAAAATTATATTTAGTGGTATTTTAAAACACTGCAAAGTGCGGTTTTATTCCCAAACTTCTTGTTAACAATTGGTTAAAAAATCTATCAAATAAAGGGCTTCACACGTATTTTCCTATCTTGGTAAACCCTATTTTTAGGGATAATACAAAATTAAAAATGAAGACGAAATTTTCAAAAATTATTCAAGGGTGTATGACATGGGGTGCTTGGGGAAAACAACTCGATAGTACTCAAATGATTGATATGATGCATCACTGCTTGTCACAAGGCATTACCACGTTTGACCATGCAGATATTTATGGTGACTACACGACAGAAGGTGATTTTGGAACCGCTTTCGCGAAAGCGAACATCGACCGATCCACCATTCAACTCATCTCAAAATGTGGGATTCAATATACGGGGAACTCAAGGCCAGAAAATCATGTAAAACATTATGAGTACACTGCAAAATATATCATTTGGAGTGCAGAAAGGTCTTTAAAATTACTACAAACGGAGTATTTAGACCTATTATTATTGCATAGACCGAGTCCGCTTATGCACGCAGAGGAGGTTCAAAAAGCGGTAGAGCAATTAAAAGCCCAAGGTAAAATTCTAGACTTTGGAGTTTCTAATTTCACACCTTCTCAGTCCGATCTAATCGCTACAAAATCACCTATTATGGTGAATCAAATAGAGTTTAGCCTGACACAACATAGTGCCATGCACGATGGAAGTTTAGATCATATGCAAACAAATGGCATTACGCCTATGAGTTGGAGTCCGTTGGGGAGTGTTTTTAGAGAAGATACGCCACAAACTCAGCGAATCAAGGTATTGCTACGTACATTAACAGGAAAATACAATGCCACTGAAGATCAGTTGTTATTGGCTTGGATTATGCAACACCCGGCAGGAGTACATCCCGTGATCGGAACGACGAGTAAAGACCGCATTACAAATGCTGTAAAAGCAGCAAGTATCACGCTTGAATTACAGGATTGGTTTGCTTTATTAATAGAAAGTCAAGGGCATAAGGTGCCGTAGGCCCCTAAATCCCCAAAGGGGACTTTTTTAAAGAGAAGTTTGTATAACAAATAAAAAGATACCCGCTTTCGCGGGCATACAGAATGAAAGATAATAGTACAGAAAATCGAGATGTTCTCCCTTCGGGAACTAGGGGGCTCGCATTCATAACAGGAGCCACGAGTGGTATCGGAAAAGCAACGGCAGAGCGCTTTGCGAAAGAAGGAATCAACTTGATTCTTTGTGGGAGACGGCAAGAGCGTCTGGACGAATTACAGCAGAAACTTCAAGGTCAAGTAAAGGTACACACGCTTACTTTTGATGTACGTGATAAAGAAAAGATAGCAACGGCAATCGATAGCTTACCTCAGGAGTTTAAGCACATAGATATTTTGATTAATAATGCAGGGAATGCCCACGGTTTGGATCCTATCCAGACGGGAAGTACCGATGATTGGGATGCCATGCTCGATATTAATGTAAAAGGATTACTCTATGTGAGTAAAGCGATTATTCCACAAATGATAGATCGGCAAGAAGGTCATATTATTAATATAGGGTCTACCGCAGGAAAAGAAGTATATCCTAATGGAAATGTCTATTGTGCGAGTAAGCATGCGGTAGATGCGATTAATCAAGGAATGCGCATCGACCTTAATAAACATAATATTAGAGTCGGCGCTGTGAATCCAGGGATGGTGGCGACTGAGTTTAGCGAAGTCCGTTTTAAGGGAGATACAGAACGCGCCGATAAAGTATATCAAGGGTTTGATGTACTACAGCCACAAGACATTGCCGATATTATTTATTTTGTCGTGTCAAGACCGTATCATATCAATATCGCAGACCTTGTCGTAATGTCTACTGCGCAGGCGAGTAGTACGATTATAAATAAAAGTGTATAAGTTTATCTGTTTATGAGGTTAAAAGTGTGTATGTCTTTTGGAATACTATTGTTTTTAGTATTGGGATGCAAAGATGTTTCAGATCAAACTAAAGCTGACTTCTTTACGGAAATTCAAACCTTAAAAGATGATGCATCAAAGAGGGCATATTTAGAGATCATTTTTGAAAAGGATCAATCTGTAAGACAAGGGGATGGCGAAATTATCCTTGAGCATGGTGTAGATTCCAAACAATATCAGGATCATATTAAAAATATGAATATTCAGGATGTTGAAAATCTAGCAAAAATAGAACACTATTTAGAGGTTTTTGATTATCCCCAAAAAGAGCTTGGTGAAATAGCAAATATGACACCTTGGTTAGTTATTCATCATGCAAGTTCGTATCAAGATCGTGTGCGAAATTTTCCAATTCTGTATAAAGCATATACACAAGGTGATTTAGATGAAGGTCAATTTTCTATGCTTTTAAGTAGAATGTATAGTGCAAAAAAAGGCTCTCATCCAGAGATGATAGGTTCTTATAAAGAAAAAGATAAAATTAATATGATTATTGAAGCCTTAGAACTTCAAACTATAGAATAATACTGCTCTCTCCCTTTGGGAGAGATGCCCAGAGGGCAGAGAGGGAAATACATATGATTAATAAACGACTTCTTATCAAAAATTTACTAGCTCACAATGATGAGAAC
>CAYGQJ010000007.1:66489-84886 GCA_964351845.1 uncultured Flavobacteriaceae bacterium
TATGATTAATAAACGACTTCTTATCAAAAATTTACTAGCTCACAATGATGAGAACAGTTTTTATGATAAAAAGCGTAAGATTGATATCAGTAATAAAGAAGGGAAAGCAAAATTCTTAAAGCATATTTGTGCGTTGTCAAATTCCAATCCTAAGAATAATTCTTTTATCGTTATTGGGGTAGAAGACGGAGATAATGTCATTCCAGGGGTTCCTTTTTTTGATGATAGTAAGCTACAAAACCTGATCAATGCCTACTTAGAAAATCCGCCGATTATTTCGTATGAAAATATTCCTTTTCCTCATTTACCTGAAGACAAGGTCGTGGGTCTTGTGACCATTAGATCACAAAATAAATTGACTGCTTTAAAAAAGAATATCTGGAAATACTGGGGAGGAACCGTTTTTTTTAGAGATGGTAGTATGTCAATGCCCAAAGTCTTTAAATCGGATGTAGAAGATGTAAACAGTGCGATTGTGGCAAGTATAGAAAACCACGCAAAAAACAGTATTGAGTTGACGCTGGATGGGGTGATGGATTTTATCAATCATCGCCATAGTAATATGGAAAGCCAATATAAAGTATTTAAAGAGCAGTTTGTGCTTTGCTGGGCAGGAACTAAAAAGGTAGTCAAAGGCGAGACGTATTACTCAAGAGTCGATATTGAGCTTATCAATGAGCAAGTACGCTTGTTTTATTCGGCATTAGATGAGGTGTCTATCTCGTATGACGAAGATTCGTTTTCTATGCTAGAATATGTACATCTTGGCGTGGATGAGGAGTTTAAATATTACCCTTTGGAGGAAGTGGTTATACGCTTTCGCGAAAGCGGTACCTACACCATAGACACCCAATTGATTTTTGATCCGCCGAAAGTGGATAAGCGCACCTTGTATCATATTTATAATAACAACAACGTTATTTTTTATAAACTAAAGCGTAAAATAGAACTCAATCAAGGCGAGTATAACGATTTGTCTGAATTACCCAATACGTACTTAATTTGTTATCTCAATGGTTTTGAAGGGGCTATTCATAAGTTGGAAGAAGTGAAACCATTTCTTAAAAAATACCGAGGTGATATTTATAATCGATATAAAGAAACCATGCGCATTTTGCGTAAAGTAAGATATAATTAATATGAAGAGAACACTCGTTATAGGAGATATTCACGGAGGATTACTCGCACTTAAACAAGTGTTGAAAAGAGCCCATGTCACGCCAGAAGATCATTTGATTTTTTTAGGAGATTATGTAGATGGATGGAGTGACAGTGTGGGTGTGATTGATTATTTAACTGTGCTATCTGCAGCACAAGAAGTCACATTGATACGTGGGAATCACGATGATCTTGTGCATCAATGGTTAACGGGAAAAGAGATGAGCCCTAAATGGATACAGCACGGGGGACAGAGTACAAAAAATGCATACGCAATACTATCTCGAGCTGAGAAAGAGGCACATCTTCCGTTTTATGAAAGGCTTAAAGATTATTATATAGATGATCAAAACCGTATGTTCTGTCATGCAGGATTTCAGAATCTTAATGGGCCGAGTCATGAATGGCATAGTACTGCTTTTTATTGGGATCGTACGTTGTGGGAGATGGTCTGTGCGATGAGAGAAGATTTAGCGCCTTTGGACACTTTATACCCGAGACGTTTACAGCTTTTTAAAGAGATTTATATAGGACATACACCTGTCACCAGAGTAGGGGCAACGGTTCCATTGCAAAAAGCAAATGTTTGGAATATTGATACAGGTGCTGCTTTTATGGGAAGTATTTCTGTATTGGATGTTGATACCAAAGAATTTTGGCAAAGTGATCCAGTTTGGGAATTGTATCCTGAAGAGAAAGGACGCAATAATCGCTCTTTTTTAGGGGTAAAAGCACTTATATAATTAAATAGCATCAAAAAAAGGGGTATTTGCCCCTTGTCAAAATAAGAAAGCTATATGATATTTGTAACATATTAACCATTCAAAATAATAGGCCTTATAACATCCTATTCACGAGTTATACACATTCAATGTATGTTGTTTGTAAAAATCATTTAGGGATTGAATAGTATTCAATACCGATTTAATTTTAATAAAGGGGAATAGCTTTACGTGAATTAGATAGATATGCTTATTCAGACTTGATGCACCACAGATAGTCTTTTGAATATTAAAAACGTCCGATACTTGGGGGAGTAGAGGACGTTTTTTTGTGATATATTTTGTAGATTTAGAACACCAATTAAAAACCAATCAATTATGGGAATTTTCGATAAGATCAAAGAGAAGCTAACCAATGAGTTTATTGATATCATTGAGTGGCTTGACTACACGGATGATACGATTGCGCATCGTTTTGAGCGGTATCAAAACGAAATAAAAAACGGAGCAAAACTCATTGTACGCGAAGGACAAGCAGCTGTTTTTATAAACGAAGGACAACTTGCCGATGTATTTACACCAGGCACGTATGACCTTACGACACAAAATTTACCTATTCTCACCACACTAAAAGGATGGAAATATGGATTTAATTCGCCTTTTAAAGCCGAAGTGTATTTTGTAAACACACATCTTTTTACAGATGAAAAGTGGGGAACAAAAAACCCTATTACATTAAGTGATGAGCGTTTTGGTCTTGTGGAGATTCGTGCTTTTGGAACGTATGCTTTTAAGGTATCTGAACCAGGAAAGTTTATTATAGATATTGTAGGTACCGACAGTAATTTTACCAACTTTGAAATTAATGAGCATCTAAAAAGCCTCATTGCTACTCGTTTTACAGATACGGTAGGAGAAGCTAACCTTCCTATAGAATTATATGCGGCCAATACGTCTGAGCTTTCTGAAACGTGTCAAGAGGTAATGCAACCAGAGTTTCTCTCTGTTGGGATTTCTTTAGAGCGTTTTTATATTGAAAATGTCTCTATGCCTGAAGAGCTCAAAAAAGAGATTTTTGAATATAGTCGTATTGATAAATTAGACCTTGATAAATTAACCAAATTTAAAACGGCCAAAGCTATTGAAGCTGCTGCTGCCAATGAAGGTGGTACTGCAGGCGCTGGCATGGGTATGGGTATGGGCTTTGTACTCGCACAGCAAATGGGCGGTATGATGTCACCGCAAATGGGTGGACAGCAGATGCAAGCACAAGCACCGATGTCACCTCCACCAATGCCTGTTCAAGTACAGTACTTTTATGCGGCAAACGGTGCACAACAAGGCCCCGTCTCTTTTGATCAGTTGAAGGCGCTTTTTGCAAGTAGAACGATTAATCGTGATAGCCTCGTTTGGAAACAAGGAATGGGGAGTTGGACAGCACTTAAGGACGTAGAAGAACTGAAGTCCTTCTTGGGAGGGAATACACCACCCCCTTTACCACCACAATAACGTATGTAAAGAAAAAAGATATTTGTAACCTTATATAGATTGCGCTTTTTTAAAAAGCGCAATTCTTCTCATTTATGGCAACATCAGAATCGGCTGTACAACAACAGGCAGAACTCAAGAAATCATGTGTTAATTGTGGCGCAGAGCTTACTTATAAGCCTGGAACGTCATCTGTTACTTGTTCGTATTGTGATCATAAAGAAGAGATTACCGTTGACCCAAATGGCTTTGAAGAATTAGAGCTATCGCCGTATTTAAAAGAAATGGGCGCACAGTCGCATAGTGAGGAAATCTCTATGCTGCACTGTAAAAACTGTGGGGCCAATCAGCATATAGAAGAAAATTACAAATCACTGCATTGCGTGTATTGTAGTATGCCTTTGATTGTTGAAGATATGTATACAGAAGACTGGATCTTGCCAGGCGCTGTATTGCCTTTTCAAATAGATAAAAAACAATCCTTTCAAACATTTAAAAAATGGGTAGGTGGACTTTGGTGGGCACCAAATAACCTTAAGAAAGCTTCTTTAGATCCGCAGTTTACAAAAGGTTTATACTTGCCTTTTTGGACGTTTGACGCACAACTCAACGCAGATTATACAGGGCAAAGAGGTACTCATTATTACGAGAATCAATCGTATAGAGACAGCAAAGGGAATCGTCGAACACGTCGCGTACGTAAGACACGATGGCGGTATGTATCAGGGAAGGTCTCTGGGTTTGTAGATGACACCCTTATCAAAGCTTCCCAACAAAAAGCAGGACGTATTCCTAAGGCAATCTCACGTTGGGATTTAAAAAAATTACAACCTTTTAATAGTAACTTTTTAAGGGGTTTTATCACCGAAAAGTATACCATCCCTTTAAAACAAGGGCATCTTGAATCCAAAGAAGAGGCACGCCGTATAGCAGACCGTTGGTGTAGGCAAGATATTGGTGGTGATACACAACGCGTGAGTAACATCGACATGAAACTTTCTGAAGAGACATTTAAGCATATTTTACTTCCGGTGTATGTAAGTGCCTATAGATATAATGGTAAAGAGTATAACTTTTTTGTAAATGGAGAGACAGGTGCTGTCTCTGGCAGTAGACCTTACTCTTTTTGGAAAATCTTTTTTGCAGTCCTAGCTGTTATTGCCATCATTGTAACTATTGTCGTTTTTGCACAAGCTTCTGAAGGGGCCTCTTATTGATCTTTTCTATTGCCTGTTTTTGATTCAAAAAGAGGAAGAATTTCTCTATTAAAATAATCCTTGATATTTCGATACATCTACATGACTAAATGGAATACCACATGGAAATTATTGAAAAATTACCAGTCAAAAAAAGCAACCTCCTGTTTTATGATCGCGGTGTAAAACCCTCAAAAATCACATTATCAAAGGTGGCCGTATATTGATCCATTTGGGATTGATTTCTTACGGTCCAGAGCAGTATTGGAGTTCCTTTTTCTTTAAAATAGGTGACTCTTTTATTAGGTATATCATCTATATCGTATCCAATAAAATCAGGATGCATCTGTGTATTGAGTTGCCAGTAATCGCAAAGATAATTTAGCGGTTTGATAGCGAGCGAAGGCTCTGCTAATTGCCCTACAGGGTAGGGGTGGTTTTGTTTACTAAGCCATTTTACGGTAGCGCTATTAAAAGATTGCAAGGCAATGGCTCCTTGATACTTTTCAAGTAATGCAAGCGTGTTTCTTTCTAGTTGTTTAGAAAGGCTATTCGTCTTGAGTTCGATGAGCAAAGGGACTTGCCCTTTGACAAAATCAAGCACCTCTTGAAGTTTGGGAATGGTTTGCGTTGTTTTAAATAAGGTACACGCCGAAAGTTCCTCTTTTCGAAGTGATTTGGTCTTTTTCGATAGATGGCAGGCTCGTTTTAGGTCGGTGTCGTGAAAAACAATCACCGTCCCGTCCTTTATGATTTGCACATCCAGTTCTATAGGGTATGTTGCTTTTATCGCTTTCGCGAAAGCGGATAAAGAATTTTCAGGAATTGTATGATTGCCGTCATGTAAACCACGATGGGCGATGGGGGTGGTGGTAAGCCATGTGGGAACGGTTGACATGTGTTATGTATGTACGTTAATCTTTCCCATACTCATGTTCATCTTGCCATTTTTTGAGTTCGTTCCATTTCCCTTCGGCGGCTAGTTTTGCTTGTAAGGGCCAGTTTTTAGGGTGGTGTATTTGAAATCGTTTCCCGCCACTGTCTAGCACTTCTTGACAGGTTTCTATAGAAGTATCTGCTAGGGAAGCCCAGGTTTTTATGTCAAAATTATGAAAGAGTTCTTTTATTTTAGGGCCAATACCTTCTACAATCGTGAGGTCATTTTCTTTAATTGACTTACCAAAAGCGGCTTTTGCAGCGGCAGCATCAAATGGAATTAGCGAAGTTTTGGGTGACGTATCTGTGGTTTCTTCAGAAGTAAATGATGATGTGATACTAGCGGCAGTACTTTCAGCAGCAGCAGCGGTGGCACTTGATATGATACTGAGCTCAGAGCGGCACGCATCTAAATCTGCTTTTAAGGAGGCGTTTTTACGTTTCCATAGATCAAGATCATCACTTGGGTCCTTTTTTTTGCCAGCAAGACGCCCTAATAGGTATCCAAAAATGGCACATATAAGACCTACGATTAAAGGGATAAGCCAACAAGGAATCGAATTTGTGATGTCTATGATTAAAATATTCATTTTTTAGTTTTTTGGTTCGTTTATTTTGACGACAGAACGCCTGTTTTTTGCTTTGCCTTCTTCATTTGTATTAGAAGCGATAGGCTCGTCAGGTCCTTTTGACGTTGTGATGATCTTTTCTTCGGGAATCCCATTAACAACAAAGTCTTGCTTGATAGCATTGGCTCTTTTTAGACCCAAGCTTATGTTTGTAATACGCCCTCCTGAATTATCGGTGTGTCCCTCTATAGTTATGGAAGACCCTTTTACTTTGTCTAAATAACGACTGATGTCGGCTATTTTTTGACGTTGCTCAACCGTTGGATTAATAGCGGCTTGTCCATTTTTAAAATACAAAATCAAGGGGTTGTCATTAATACGCTTTTTAAGGGCTTCTAATTCTTGTGCTTCTTGACTATTCCCTTCGGTTATGGTATATCTAACAGGATCCATGTATAAAGAATCTGTTATATCAAGATTGTTATTTTCTTTTCCAAATATGTTTATTTGTCTCGAAGGAATTCCTTGAGCACTGAAGTAATTTTTGATGGCGTTTGCTCTAGCAAGACCTACGTTTGGAAATGCAGACGTATTGGCTTCGCTTGCTGTATAAAAAGCGGTAATATCTATAGACTTTTTAGTGTTATTACCAAGGTGTGCTTTTACGTACTGTATTCCGTCAGTAACCTCTTTTGGAATGGGATGATGAATATTATAATCAGAAGTTTTAAAGCTAAAATTAGCATTGCTTGTGTATGCAAAGGTTGCATTTGGACTAAGATCTTTGATTGTAAAGCCTGTATTGATAGGTGGCGGTGGTGGTAGTACTGTAACTACTTCCTCTTTAATTTCTTCATTTGTAGTACAGCAGTAAGATCTCATTAAAATCGTTCCGATACCAATAGTAAGCAAAATACCAAATAGGTATCTCGTCTTTTTGCTCATGCTAGTTAGGTTTGGTTAATAGTCTTTAAAGTTACTAAAAAAACGACAACAAAAACGTAGGTTTCTTGTCTCTTAGAAAAGGGTTTGAAAATAATATATTGGCTACATGCCGATGAGAACTACGTTTGTTTACGTATAGAAATAACACCAAATATAGGCCCTATGGCTAGGATCATTACTAGGTACTTGACATCCAGATAAGACTGTAACAGTAATAAGATTTGAATACTCACAATCGTAATGGCAAAGCCAATACAGTTGACAATAGTCAATGCGGTTCCTTTATAGATGGGAGCGGCATTTTGAGCCACAAGGGTTGAAAACATAGGTGAATCTGCAATGACTACCATGCCCCAAAGAGAGAGCATTGTTAGAAACAACGTTTGTGAAGGGATCATAAATAATAAAGGGGAAATCACACAAAATAGCCCTGAGAGGGTAAGCGATACCAAAGCTGTTTTTTTGACGCCTTTGTATAAAGAGATATAACCACCTATAACGCACGCAATAGCGCCTACGGCAATAACGATAAAAGAAGAAATAGCGATGTTTAATGAGCTATCTGGGTGCATAGCGGTGTATGCCGTTATGATAAAAGGGACAAACGCCCAAAAGGCGTATAGTTCCCACATATGCCCAAAATACCCAAAGGCAGCAGCTTTAAAGGATTTGTCCTTAAAAATTTTTGGGATCACAGACAGATCCAAAGCAGTGCTCCTTTTTCTGTAGGGGCCGTCTGGAACTAAAAAGTATAAAAGCAACCCTCCTGAAATGGCAATGATCGAGGTGATGATAAGGATCGTTTTCCAAGGGAGTTGTTCTGTAAATCCGTGTAATAGATGAGGAAATGCAGTCCCTAAAACAAGCGCACCGACGAGAAACCCTAAAGACTTCCCGAGTTCCTTGTCATAATAATCGGCAGCTATTTTCATCCCTACGGGATAAATCCCTGCCAAGAAGAATCCAGTAAGAAATCGTACGATGAGAATACTGGTCAGGGTGTGATGATCCCAAATAATGACTCCGTTGAACATAGCAGCGATCAAAGCGCTTATGGCAAATACTTTTGAAGGAGAAAACCGATCAGCAATACTTAAAACAGCAAATACAAGCGTGCCTAAGATAAATCCAAATTGCACAGCAGATGTGATATGCGCAAGTGCATTTTCTGGGAGTGAAAAGTGATTGCTAAGATCCTGTAATACGGCATTGCTAGAAAACCAGAGTGAAGTACCACAAAATTGCGATAGGACAATGACGGGTAAAATCCATTTTGGAATGTGTGTCTTGTTGATCAAAATGACGACTAAATTATGAATTGCAATATAGGTCTGTAAAATAGAGAATTACTATCATTTTAAGACGTCCGTTTTATTTTTTTAAAATAAAATAGAAATAAAGGTAGGAGTTATTGCCTTTCTGTTGTTTAATAAGCAAACGTATTAATCCTACTGATTAGAATTAAGCTTTTTGACTGGAAATCATAACAAGACTACTCGTTCTTATTCCTACTTATACTATCTCTTGAGAAAGTACAGTTATAGAAAGGCTTAAAACTACAAAACTACACACAAAAAAACCCTCATTACGGTAACGTATGAGGGTTTTTAGTTTACAATGAATAGGTATTATAAATCAAATTTGATTCCTTGTGCCAATGGCAACTCCGTTGTATAATTAATGGTGTTTGTCTGACGACGCATATATACTTTCCAAGCATCAGAGCCTGACTCACGTCCTCCTCCTGTATCTTTTTCTCCTCCAAAAGCACCTCCTATTTCAGCACCTGAAGTTCCAATATTTACGTTTGCAATCCCACAATCAGATCCTGCAACACTTAAGAAACGCTCGGCTTCACGAAGGTTGTTTGTCATAATCGCACTAGATAATCCTTGTGCAACACCGTTTTGAGCATCGATGGCATTTTCTACATCTCCTGAGTATTTAAGAAGGTATAATACGGGAGCAAATGTTTCGTGTTGTACAATAGCAAAGCTGTTATCTGCTTCGGCAATGGCAGGTTTTACATAGCATCCGCTTTCGTATCCTTCTCCAGAAAGCACACCCCCTTCTACAATAATTTTTCCTCCTTGTGCCACTACTTGTTCTAAGGCATTATTATAATTGGCAACCGCATCGGTATCAATTAATGGCCCTACGTGGTTATTTTCATCCAAAGGATTTCCGATACGTAATTGTCCATAAGCAGCAACAATAGCATCTTTTACTTTGTCATAAATACTCTCGTGAATGATGATACGTCTTGTTGAGGTACATCGTTGTCCACAAGTTCCAACCGCTCCAAAAACACCGCCTATCACGGTCATTTTGATATCTGCATCTGGGGTTACGATAATCGCATTATTTCCTCCTAATTCTAATAGGGAAGTCCCAAGACGCTCTCCAACTGTACGAGAAACAATTTTACCCATACGCGTACTTCCAGTCGCAGAGACTAACGGGATACGAGTATCTGTTGTCATAAACTCACCTACTTTGTAATCGCCATTAATAAGACCAGAAATTCCTTCTGGAAGATCATTTTCTTTTAATACAGCGGCAATGATATTTTGACAAGCAACACCACATAATGGTGTTTTTTCTGATGGTTTCCAAACACATACATCTCCACAGATCCATGCTAAAGCAGTATTCCAAGCCCAAACAGCCACAGGGAAGTTAAATGCAGATATGATTCCTACGACACCTAATGGGTGGTATTGCTCATACATACGGTGTCCAGGGCGCTCAGAATGCATGGTAAGACCATGTAACTGACGAGAAAGACCTACGGCAAAATCACAGATATCGATCATTTCTTGTACTTCACCAAGTCCTTCTTGATATGATTTACCCATCTCATAAGAAACCAATTTACCTAAAGGTTCTTTAAGCTCCCGTAGTTTTTGACCAAACTGACGTACCACTTCGCCACGAAGCGGTGCTGGTTTTTTTCTCCAAGTTTTGAAAGCAGCCGTAGCAGCATCCATTACTTTGTCATAATCTGCACGCGTGGTGGTGGTAACTTTTCCTATAAGTTGGCCATCCACAGGAGAGTGTGACTCGATGGTATCTCCATTAGAAAACCATTGGTTTCCTGTTGATGTTCCATCATTTATATCGTTGATGCCAAGCTGTTTTAAAGCTTCGTCTATTCCAAAATCTGTAGCAACTGTGCTCATTTTGTTTTGTTTTTTATATTAAAGAAATCGTTTGCGAAGATACAGATAATCTTATGCTTGAAAAAGAATACGGTAGCTTTATTACGCGTGTAATTCTACAGTATATGCATACTTCTTAAGAAGCGGCAATACCACATAATTAACGTACTAGCATTTCGTCTTTCGTTTGTTTCCATGCTGTTGTTTATGAACGGGATGTGGGTTTTATACGCTTTCGCGAAAGCGGACTCAGAAAACTTACATTTTGTGCAGTATGATCCTATACATATATATAAGATGCCTACTCTTTAGTCACAAAACGTTTGTCTGTAGGCATCACTTCGCCACAGTTAGCGCAAGTGCGTTTTGACTCATCCCCATAAAAATCTTTAAAATGAGTTAAGAAATCACTTTCTATATCATGGAGAGGGAAGTACACATCGTGTAGCTTGGTGTTGCAGTTGTCACAAAACCATAGTAAACCATCTTTGCCTTCAAGGTCATCTCTTTTGCGCTCTATCACCAGCCCAATAGAACCTTCATGACGTACCGGAGAATGAGGAACACCAGCGGGGTGTAAATACATATCTCCAGGGCCTAAAGCCATTGTTTTTTTCTGTCCGTCTTCTTGGATGTGGACTTCAATGTTTCCTTCTAGCTGAAAAAAGAGCTCTTCGGTTTCGTTGTAATGGTAGTCTTTACGGGCATTGGGCCCAGCGACAATCATGACAATATAGTCACCCGCATCTTTATATAAGTTTTTATTGCCTACAGGGGGTTTAAGAAGATCTCTGTTTTCTTCTATCCATTGATGAAGGTTAAAAGGTTTTGCTATGGCCATGGTCTAAAAAGAATTTGTATAAAAATACAATATTCTCATAATACATTCCTTCATGTGATTGGATACATCCTAAAAAAAACAACCCCGCTAGTACTAAACTAACGGAGTTGTAAACCAATTATGGTTTGGGGATCTTTAATTCACAAATATGTGGGTAAAAAAGTTAACACCACTTTCTGTTTGGGCAACACTAATACCTGAATGGGTGTAGTCACCTTCTATAGCTTGTTTATGATCAGGACTGTTTAACCATCCATCTACCACCGCTTGTGCTGTGCGATATCCAAAAGCAACATTTTCACTTACTGCAGAGGCACCATTTGCTCTTAAGTAATCAGAACGCTCAAAGAAATTGTCGTGACTTACTCTATTGTTTACGATCATGTAAGCGGTATGATCCATCGCTTTATCTTTTGCTAGTGCGTGGGATGAAAAAGGAGGGAGATTGAGAGATGCTCTGTAGTCATTAACAATGGCTAGGATTTCAGAAGACATCGCGTCATTATTCTCTATAGTTAATTCACTCTCAAAGTTTGCTGTAGTTGTTGTATCTTCTATTTCTTCTGGACTGCACGATAAAAGTAGGCATGCCAATCCCATGACAAATAGGGCATTTGTTAGTAACTTCATGATTTGGGGTATTATGATTTGGGATTACTAAAATAGAATAAAAATGCACATAAACGGCATAATTGTGTATTTAATCGATGAAATACACAAATTCTTACAAGTTTTACGGAAAAACCATTGAATTTCTTACGCTGTAAGTCCGCGTTATAAAATCACTGATATTATTTTGTTACTTTTAGTGTGAAAATTTTAGGTTGTGCGCATCGTGTAGTAAAATGACTTCATCTTCATCTATACTATGGATGCATGATGACCAAAAAGAGTATATGGAAAAAAAATGTTTAGAATGTGGAACACGTATCCTAGGAAGAGCAGATAAGAAGTTCTGCAATGATTCTTGTCGGAATAGTTATAATAATAAGTTTAATAAAGATTCTAAAAATCTTGTACGCACCATCAATAATAGACTACGTAAAAACTACCGTATTCTAGAAGCATTTAATCCTGGTGATAAGACCAAAACAACAAAAGCAAAATTAGTGGCTGCCGATTTTGATTTCAATTATTTCACGAGCACTTATACAACAAAAGCTGGAGCTATCTATTATTTTGTGTATGATCAGGGATATTTACCGATAGATGGCGGTGAGTATTATGCATTGGTCAAACGTAGGGTGAAATAATTTTAAGAAAACATATCGTTATTTTAAGAACTATGGCTTGATTATTGCCATATATTTAACGGTTGTTTAGAAGTACAATTTAAAAATAGTTTTTAAATTAGAAACTCAAAATAATGATGAAAATAAAGGGAAAGTATCTGTAATTTTATACGAATACTTGATGTTTATACGTTATTATAAACACCTTAGTAAAAAACAGTTGATGTCTCAAAAAGATGTCTGTTCGCTTTTAAGCACCACTTTAAAAGAGCGTTTTGTTTTTATAGATAAAACAGAGTATAATTTTAATTTTTTAAAGCAATGAAAAAGCAACGTAATTCCTTTTTATGTTTTGACATGCAAGGCATGTTTTAAAACCACAATGACACTATTCTATTCCCTTTTTAGAATAGTTATTTTCCTTTTTTAATCTGCACCACACGTTAAGGAGAACAAATGTACTTGCTCTTTCAAACTAGAGCATTAAAATCGATATTAGTAAACAGATTGTCGGGGGACAATCCCTTTATATAAGAATCGTAAGGCGTACTATATAAGTCATATATACTACATCTTGATATTTTGATGTTTTCAGAAATGAAGATATCAATGCTATGACTTTTTTATGCACCACATCAAAAAAAGCATAATGAGCCTCCCTAAGCGCTATTTTAAAGTATTAATTTAAAAAAGAAATTCAGATGAAGAACCATTCTTCAAAGGCGGGTGTGGCCTTAATTCAATCAGTATCAGATACCAAGAGCAATGAACAACATCTTATATATCCTCCAGCAAATAGAACGAGTCATTTTGTTAAAATCACACGTATAAAAAACAAAGAAAAAAGGAATGCTGCCATGCAAAAAGCAGCAAGGATGTATAATGTTTTTGAAAGCAATACAGAGGTGCGTAATGCGTTACCCTCATTATATGATTTTTCACGTTGGCTTACACTACATAGAGATGAGCTTTCCTATAGTTCTATTAAGAGAAATATAAAAGGGGCTGTCGTATTGACAGAAGCACAAGAAATTTTTATTTGGGAAAATGTAATTTATCAAATAACAGAAAATCGATCCTTAGGCGTAAAAGAAAGCCTTATTGGACTTTTAGTCGCGAATGAATTTTTAAAAGCGATGATTGAATTTAGTCAGAAAAATGAGGCGTATTATGAAGATATTGTCTTTACAGAAGAGCAACAACACTATTTTACAGCCATCACATATGCCACTGTTGTAGTGACCAAAGAGCTACTTCATAAGGATACAACGACGGCGGTCGCAACACTAAAAAGTCAAAATCAACAACGGTGTATCGCACAGTGTATTCTGATACAGAATAAAATAACATTATACGAAGAAGTGCTCACCGAACTTAAAAAGATAAACACCTCACACGATCGCGATTTTGACCGCAGTTTTCAAAAGGCCTTACAACAGCAAACAGAAATCGTAACGATTCTCGCAGATAATTTTTCAAAGCCAGAAGCACCTATGATTGATGTGATTTCGGGAGAAGAGGTTGACAAACAGCTAAAGATACCAGCGTTTTTAGTGGAACTTAAAAAACCGCTACAATTACAATCGATTGTACATAAGGTCAAAAAAGCATCAAAAGAAGTCATAGAAAGAGATTTGATTCCGGTTTGTAAGACCTTGCTAGAAGCAGTCACCCTCTTAAGACAATCTATTATCTATTACCAAAAGTGCATAGAAATATTATCATCTAGGTGTATGTAATATCATAATAAAATTAGATTGGTATAAGATAACACCCCACTCAACTTTATAAAAACTAAAAACAAACGAAAGCCCTGATTATTTGTATAATCAGGGCTTTTTAATGCTTGAATATCAGCAATTAATTTCGATTAATCACAACAAACTGTTTGTATAGACGCCGTTTGAACCTCACATGCTGGTCCACAACTTACGTACCCGCAAAAAGATTGCCCTGTATCGCATCCATTGCCTGGACAGGTTCTATCATGCAACGTATGTTCTTTTTCACCTCCTTGAATATGCATACGATTAAAACTAGAGATAATGTCTTTGTTAAGGCTCAAGCCTTTAATGCTCTTTTTTTTCATACTAATAAATTTTAAGATTATTATTACTTGAAGTTAAGCCTATTGAGAGCTGCTTACAATAGGAGATGTATAAGCGTAAGCAAATGTTATAAAACCGTAAGGATATAATTCATAATTAGGAAGATGTGAAAACAATAGCGCAAAAGAATAGCGAGCCGAAGCTCGCTATATCTAAAGTTGTGATGATAGATTGCTTTAATAACAAATATAACAGGCTCCGTATTCCCAAGAATGACCAAAGAGGCTACATTGTGCTTGCGAATAATTTGTTCTTTTTCCTCCTGTACCCCCACATACTGTAGGTGTAGGAAAAGGGAGCATTCCTCCTGTAATTTCTTCTTGCTCAGATGAGCTTAACACCGTGCCTAAATTTGAAATGTTTTTTAACATAGTAACTGATTTATGAGGTTAATAATACACTCAAGATAGTAAAAATAGTTGACAATCAGATAATTACGGTTTTCACGTACGGTGTGAAATTCATATATATATATTGTAGGCGGTATATGCTCTTGTCTGCGAGTCTGCTTTCGCGAAAGCTTAAAATCGGATGACTCCAACGCGATCTGTCATCATTTCTGTAAACCACAAATTACCATCGTGATCCATTTTGATGCGATGCATCATCGTTCCTGTACTAGGTACTTCATGAATACTAAAAGGAATTTCAGAAATAGAAGCACCCGTTACGTCTCTAATGGAGCTATTAAACTTAAGCAGATAATCAGGTCCGCTCATGGGCAGGTTTTTATGATCTACATACACCTGTACCCATAGATTATGATCACGGTCAAAGGCTAAAGATGCCAAAATATCATTTTTTTGAAGCGCGGGAACAGGATATTCTGTGATGGTGCCGTCCATGTCGATCTTTCCGATTTTTACACCCGTCTCTTCCGTAAACCACATACACGCTTTGGATGGGTCAGGAATCACGGCTATGGGTCTGCTATTGGCGGTTGGGATGGTAAACTCTTTGACGGTGCCGTCTGGAGTTACATTTAAGATCGCACTGCTAAACAATTCTGTTCCCCACATCGTCCCGTTAGGCCCTGCCGAAAGAAAAATAGGCAAGGAGGAGAGGTTGTGTAATTCAAAATGTTGTACGGTTTCGGTAGCAATGTTAAATTTCCCTACCGTGCTGGTGCGCTTTCCTGTAAACCAAATATGTTTCCCGTCCGCATCGAGGCCTATGCCGTGGGGTGCTACATTAATAGGCGTTTTGGCGCCTTCGGCATATAGGCAGACATCTATTTCTTTCACAATACACCCATTGGCATCTAGCTGTGCCACTGTCCCTTTAAACTCTAGCGACACCCAAAGATTCCCTTCGGTATCCAATAACAATCCATGTGGACCGCTATCTTTGGGCATATCAAAATAGGTGACTATCGTGCCTTGATAATCGAGTTTGGCAACCAGATCCATGTTTTGCCCTGTCACATAAATGAAGTTTTCATCAATGACCAGTTCATGCGTAGAGCTTTTTTGGTCACTCGGCCAGAGGAGAGGATATTCTGTAATATTTCCGTTAGTTTTTATGGAGGTGTCTGTGTCTTGTTCGTGCATCATAACTGTTTGTCAGTGAGTTGTGTGGTCTTAAATGTAAGCATAAATTAGATTTTTTTGTTTTTAAACGGTGGTTTTTTTGAGTCCGCTTTCGCGAAAGCGTATAAAGTCTAACCCCCTTTTTAAATCCAAAAGAAAGAGTCAGAAGTGTGGTTTGAGGAGTACTAAAACAAAGAGACAAAAAAAGCGAACCTTGGTTCGCTTTATCGTATTGTTTTTAAGTGGGTACTAATCTTCTGCCTCACACTCAACATGCTCTGCACAATACACAATTTCTCCACCAAGTTCACTACATTCCACTAAATCACTAAACGAATAGATAAAACAGTAATACCCGCCACCATGAATAGATTGTTGCTGCGTTTTATTTAAAACGGTTCCTAAATTTGAAATGCTCTTTAACATAGGTATAATTTTTAAGATTACTAATACCTCTAAGTTACTAAAAATAATTAATAATCAAGTAGTTACGTTAAAACCGTAACGCTATATACACAGGAATATAGGGGTGATGGTTCCAAAAGATAGATGCGCAGAAAAAAAATACAAGGGTGCATCGTGTAAAGATGTGGGTTGGGTTAGCGATAGCGGGGTTTTTCGCGGTGTGCTCCTGCCTGCCGGTAGGCAGTTTCGCGAAAATATATACTGGATTACAGGAAGCCGTACCATAAGAGCGTCTATACTCCGTATTTTTCTTTTTATATTTAAAGAGCTGATAGTCAATTGGATTTTCAGTAATTTTATGTGAGGTTTAAGAACTTAATTAGCTAAGGATATATGACATTAGAATCTATTTTATTATATGTTGCAAAGAGTATTGGTGGACTAGCTATTAAAACTGCCTTAAAAAATAAAATCACACCTCTTCTTGAAAATAAAGAAACATATGCTACAAGCCTATATCATGTGATCTTGAAAACAATTGAAGATTTTGAAAAAGAACACCCCACTCCAAAAGAGATAGGTAAATTCTCTTTTTACCAAAGTCAACTACTTTTTGAGGCTTTAAGCCGCTATGTTTTATTTCAAGAAGGCTCAAAAGAAATTATAAATGTAGCATATAAGGAAAACACAAACATTATTGTACCCACTAAAGAAGACCTTGATATATTCTATAAGTTGTTTTTAGATCATGTGCATCAAGACAAAAAACTCAAGACTCTTTTTATAAGTGAAAACTACCAATCACAAATATTCACGAATACTGAAAAGCTAACGAGTTTAACGAGCTTAACTGCTTCTGTAAAGGGCGATACTCAGACAATTATTGGTTTATTAGATGGAAAATCACCTTCTCAAATTCCTAAAGAACTTACCGCATTACTCCCTAAGTTAGAAAAAGGGAAAATTGTAGGAAGAAAACTAGAGCTGAAAAACCTTAAAAACCGCTTGTTTGAGAATAAACAAGTTGTCCTAGTAAATGGAATGGGAGGGATCGGAAAAACAACGCTTGCGACTGTATATCTGACAGAATTTTATGATGAGTACAATCATTTGGCTTGGATAAGTGCTACTCAAAACGGATTGTTTAATGATATTGTTTCAGCTCCAGGACTTCTAGAATCTTTAAGAATAGAGTTGGGTGAAACTCCCGAAGAAACCTATAATTCAATAAAGACAAACCTGAACAGCCTACCTGGGAAAAATTTATTAATCATAGATAATGCTACAGAAAATCTTGCCACCTATGCTTCTTATTTGCCTAGTCAACCTAAATGGCATTTAATAGTCACCTCAAGAGAAAAAATTGATTTGTTTGATAATATAGAAATAGGGTTTTTAAGTGAGCAAGAAGCCATAGAATTGTTTGAAAAGCACTATACGCACCAGAAACTTCAAAGTAAGGATATTGAAGAGTTGGTAAAAAATGTTGAATATCATACCCTTACCATCGAAATACTTGCCAAAACCGCCCAAGAACTCCGTACATCTCCAGCCAAATTGAATGAAGCGATCCTAAGCAATATGGAGACCGATATTATGACCAGACATCGTAATAAAAAAGTAGGTAAAATTTTATCGTACCTAACGGCTATTTTTGATATGAGTGAGTTGACTGAGGACGGAATTACCTTGTTGAAATATGTAAGTGTATTACCTTCTGAATACTTAAAAAATGAAGATCTTGAAGAGGTACTTTCTTTTTTATCGGAGACATTATCTAAGGGGCGCGCAGAATTATTTAAAAAAGGATGGATCTTATATAACCAAGATGAAGATGCTTATAAGCTACATCAAATTATTAAGGAGGTTGTAACCTCTAAATTTACGTATGATGCTGAATTTCTTACCCCAATTATAGATTCATTACAATCAGTATTAATAGTTAATTATGAAAACGGAGATAATCCTGTCTCAAAATTTAAATGGATTCCGTATGGGAAAGAGTTTTTGAGGCAATTTGAAGACAATACGACCATAGATATTTCTATAATTCAAAATAATTTGGCAACCGTACTTCAAGCTTTAGGGGATTATCAGGGCGCCAAGG
>CAYGQJ010000008.1:0-29248 GCA_964351845.1 uncultured Flavobacteriaceae bacterium
ACTCCTCATACCATCGCAACACGCCAAAGTCAAAAGGCGTCCACAAACTCGCTTTCATCTGACTTTCTTTAAGTGCGGTGTTTGCCCACGTATTACAGGTTTTGTAAAACATATAATTTCCTTTGGCTCTGTAAAAATTATCTCTATCTGGAGTATAGGTGGCGCCTTCTACAACTTGCTTTCCGTTTTCATCTTCATGAAAAGCGGCTAAGATATAGGCGTTTAACTTTTCGAGTTGGGTATCGGTGACAGATACAGCAATCCATTGGTTTCGTTTAGAGCGATATCGTGTGACGTGAACGAGTGTTTTGCTTTTCAAAAAAGCCGCTCTAAATGCGGTAGAAAATGTAAGATCCCCCCAAGTAGGGGTATTGATATAAAAATTTTCTTCTCCCCAGCCGTAGGCAAAAAATTGTTCTTTAGGATGATACTTTTGATCTTTCAGCAACTCAGGGATCATCAGATTTTTAGGAAGAATAATATCACTATGTACCCCATTCGTGGTCAGGTATATGATCTGCTTTTTTGGGGCACCTTCTGTTTGTTCCGAAACAGGGATGTAGGTTAAAACCAGAGAAACGACGACATACGTCACAGGGATTAATAAGATATATCCTATGATCTTTAGAAATCGTTTGCCGTAGGTTCTCATACCTTATAATGCTTTGGTGAGTTTTGCCATAAACTCGCCTATTTTACTAGGTTCTAGCCATCGTGTGACGACCACAAGATCATGTTTGCGGTCTATGATAATAAAGTTTCCTCCAAACCCAGCAGCATAATACACCTCTTCACCAACACCTTCCCAATGGCGCGCTCCTTTTTTGTTAAGCCACCACATAAACCCATAATTCACATTTGGGGTAGAAGGTTCGATGGCTTTTTGAATCCACTCAGAAGAGATGAGACGTTCGTTGTTCCAGACACCATCATTTAAAAATAATAATCCAAAGCGTGCCATATCTTCAGCACTAATAAATAGGCCAGCACCACTATGCCCTCCGCCTGTAACAGATTTCATTTGAATACCATCTATCTCGGTCCACGCATCCTTATACCCATGCCATCTCCAGGTGGTAGACGCGCCTATTTTATCCATTACCTCCTCTTTTAAAACTTGAGGAAGCGGCTTTCGCCAAACATGCAAAAGGCTATAAGACAACACATTTACACGGACATCATTATACTCCATGACGGTGCCGGGTGTTTTGGGTGCTGCATATTGCCAATCATCAAGATCTCCTTCTCTAGGGGGGCGATCTGCCCAATCTTTCCCGCCCCATAAAATTCCTTGCCAAGCGCTATTTTGCTGCAATAGATGTCGCCACGTAATTTTAGAATTGTGGCGTCCGTCAAAAGTGCCGTCCCAGAGATAGCTTTTTACAGGATCATCTACGTTAGCAATCAGGTTGTGATCTATAGCAATTCCGGCCATGGTAGATAAAAAACTTTTGGTCACAGAAAAGGTCATGTCTACGCGTTTTGTATCTCCCCATTGCGCGAGCAGTTTTCCGTTTTTCAGGATGATTCCTGCAGGGCCGCCGCGTTTTTTTGTAGGCCCTAAAATTTCGTGGAAAGGCTCTCGTTTAAACCCTTCCAAAATAGCGATACGTAAGTCTCTAGAGCCTGAATATTCGTTCGCTTTCGCGAAAGCGATCACCTCAGTAAGACCATCGGTATTTATAGCAGCCTCTTTGGCGGTTATTTCTTCCCACGTGGCATTGCGTTCTGGGAAATAATAATTTTGAGCGATCCCTTGAGAAAATGTAAGGGCAACCATTAAAAGAATACTAAGTGTTTTCATCAAGTTTACAGTTCTATTTCATAGACTTTAAAAGTACAGTTTTCCTTTTTATAAAGGAAAAAAGAAAAACTGTTTAAGATTTAGTTCTATAAAGAATATTAATTTCACCTGATTTTTTTGATACTAAAGCATGAATTTTATAGTGTTTGTATCCTTAATTTATGAATTTTTAAAAAATCAAATAGCTTAAACAAAAAACAAGAGTATGTATCTTGTTTTTTTATATCTTCATCCTATGAATAATTCATTATTTGATGCGATACGTTCTGCCGACTTAGAAACGGTTTCAAAAATACTGAACGCGCATCCAGAACTTGTCGACATAAAAGATTCCAGAGGGTCAACCCCTTTGTTACTAGCGACCTATTATGGGCATGAAGCTATTTCTAAAACTATTTTAGAACATGTGCCGGATGTAAATGCAAAAGACGGATCTGGTAACACACCTTTGATGGGTGTTTGTTTTAAAGGATATCCAAAGATTGCCAAACTTCTTATGGATGCAGGTGCTGATGTAAATGCTGTTAATTTTAATAAAGCCACAGCCCTTATTTATGCTGCCACGTTTGCTCAGGAAGAAATAGCCCAACTTTTAATCCAAAAAGGAGCCGATAAAAACCACAAAGACGAGCGGGGCCATACAGCATATGACCATGCAAAAATGCAAGGGGTGACGTCTCTTATGGAGATTTTATCCTAAGACTTTCCTGTTTTAAAGCTTTTAATAGGTAATATCAAAACTCCCTTCTGTTACATCAAAAGACGGATCTCCTTTTAATAACGGTTTTGTTGTAAAATAAAACGATCCTTTGATGGTTTTGTTCACCGTAGAATGAGAGAGGATGGTGAGTGTTCCGTTTGTGGCAAACCCAGATTGTTCTTCGTTTTCTTGATACTTTCCTTGAATGGTTGGAAAATCATAGGTGCCTGCCGTAATATCCTCAGGAAGGAATAACTGAATATCTTCTCCGGTTCCCATGGAGCCTGTGAGGAGCAATGTGTTTAATCCAGGGGTAATAAATCCAGTAACATGAAGGGCTTCGTAAGGCTTTCCATTGATTTCAGCTTTGAAGCTATTGGTTAGGGTCTGTGAGGCTTTTTGTTTGGTTTCCTGTTGACCACAACTAGTTGTGAATACAATAGGAAGTATGAACAAAAAGAGAATACTCGTACACTTGATAATTTTCATAATTTGATTTTTTAAAATTGGACATATTCGTTTTGTTTAATGTTTGCGCCTCGTATAAGGCGCAAACAAAACAAAAAAATGGGGAGTTTTAGTGAGAGAAGCGTACTAGGTTTGATAAGGGTTGTTTCTTATGACATAGGAAACGTATCGATTCAAAATAGTACAGTGAGAGATCCCCATTTAGATAATGGCTAATTTGTTAGTGAAACGCTGTTTTATAAAGTCTGAAAGACGCATACAAAATAGTTAGTTGAACCTGCCTCTGCCGGCAGGCAGGCTAATCCCGCTTTTCAGCGGGATCTATGGTTTACTACCTTTTATTTTTATAGTTGAATGATTTCTACACGTCTGTTTTGAGCTTTTGCAGTCGTTGTATTTTCATTAGAAAGCGGTTCTGAAGCTCCTTTTCCAAGGGTTTGAAGCCTTGAGGTTTCAATACTGAATTCCTTTTTTAATATTTTCTGTACAGCAATTGCTCTATTTTCTGATAGTGGTAAATTCACATCATCACTACCATCACTATCGGTGTGTCCCACAATTTTATACGATTTGGTGGGGTTTGCTTTCATTACTTCGGCTATTTGTTTTAACGTAGCATAGGAGGAAGGTTTGATACTCGCCGATCCACTGTCAAAAGTAATTCCGTGGGCTTGATAACTTCCGTTTTCAAAAAGACGATCCGCACTGTTAACCCCTGTGGCAAACTTGATGTTATTGAGGTAAAAATGCTGGTCTTCAGGCGTGATTTCAGACTCAAACCGGATGCTTTTAAATACGATATCTGGTTCTGTTGCTCTTGGGATATCTATGACTTTTTCTTCATTGGAATAGACCTTTATACGTGTTCCTTTTTTTAGAATAGAAATATGTATAACTTCATAAGGAGACCCTTCTTTTGAAAAAGTAATAGGATAACTTTTCCCTTCAAGATTTAAAGCTTTATTGGTTGTTTTTTTGGTAAAGAAGATACCTCTTCCGCTACCACTACCTATAGCAAGACCTATTTTAGCATAGTTTTTTCCTTGGTTGTGTTTCCCCATATACATGTTTGGGTCTTCTAAATCTGATACGACAAGATTTAAGTGTCTTTTAAAAGCCCATGAGTCTGGTTTGAAGTCGTAAATAACATCAAATTCTAATGTAAAATCTTCTGGAAGATCACTTGGTATTTCTGAAAACACATAAACACCTATTCCTTTACCTATACGCATCCAGTTACCAGGGGTTGTATTGATAGTGACCACTTCAGAACTTAAATTGGTGTTCCATTTTTGAGGTAAATCCCCTATAGCATCGGTAGAGAAGTCATCATAGGCGATTAATTTTTCTCCGGGAATAAAGTCATATTTTGAGTAGGCCTCAAAAGAAATTTCAGAAGTTTCTGTTATTTCTTCACTTTGAGTCGTTGTTTCTGTATCTCCCAATTTTTTGTTTTTCTTCTTTCTCTTCTTTTTTGTTTTCTTTTCTTCCGTTTCTCCATCAAAAACATCATCCAGCTCTTTATCTACTTGTTCGTCTACTTTTTGTTCAACTTTTCTTTCTAGTTTCTTTTTTATTTTTTTTAATAGCTGGGCCTCTGCATGTGTACTACAAAATACGGCGAGTATCACGATTAATAAAGATGTGCGTTTCATAAGATGTTATTGTTAATTTCACATCTTTATGCAAGGAATTTAAAAAGGTTAACACGGTCTCAAAAAAAAAAATTATTTTAGACTTCTTGTTAACTTTTTAGTACTTGACTACATAAATGAAAAATGAACCCTCTTTCAAAACACTTAGAACTGGAGATCCAGTCGCTTATCAAGTGATTTATGAAGGGTATAGAGATGCTTTTATTGCTTTTGCGAGCAAGTATGATGTAGACCAAGAGGCTATTGTAGATATCTATCAAGAGAGTATGATTGCCTTATATGAAAATATCATGAAAGGCAAGGTAACAGCGTTTAGTAGTAGTATAAAGACGTATCTCTTTGGGATAGGTAAATTTAAACTCTATGAGCAATTAAGGGCTCAAAAAAAACTAGTGCTTGTGAATGATTTTCAAGATACTGAAGCTCTTGTAGAAGTTGATCCTACTGTACTAACAGATCGGCAAAAGGCTTTAAAAGAGCATTTTCAGGCATTGGGCGAGCGATGTCGTAATATATTAGAACTCTTTTATTTACAGGGTTATAAAATTAAGGAAATCATGATAGCAGCCAATTATGAAAATGAAAATACAGTTAAAGCCCAAAAGTCAAGATGTCTTAAGCAACTTAAAACAATGATGAACCCCCAGAATAATGGATAAGGATACACTTGTACATAAATACTTCCACCAGACACTTACAGATCAAGAACGTGTCGAATTGGAAACGCTTTTGGAGAATGATCCTGAGTTTAAAGCTACTTTTGAACTTGAGAAAGACCTTCATGTGGTGCTTGTAGAGACAGGAAAAGAAGATTTAAAACAGCAGTTTGATGCTTTTGAACATCAAGAAGATCAACAGCCAGAAACTTCTTCTCCTACTTTCTTGCGATATGCAATTGCTGCCTGTATTATTATAGGGCTGAGTGTGTATGGATCTAAATTTTTTATAGACACCACGAATACGGATGATCTTTTTGCACAAAATTTTGAAGCTTATCGTAATATTGTGCAGCCTATAGAGCGAGGAGAAGGGCTCAAAACCCTAGAACAGGAAGCCTTCTTCAAGTATGAAACAAAAGATTATAAAGGCGCCATAGAAGGATTTGAAACGGAGTTTTCTAAAACACAAAAACCGTACTATTTGTTTTATTCAGCAAATGCATATTTAACCTTAGGAGATGCAAAAAAAGCGATTCCACTTCTTGAAAAACATCAAATGTTTAAAGATGATTTTTATGAAAAATCCCGATGGTATCTTGCGTTGGCCTACATCAAAGAGAAGGATAAAAAAAGCATTCCACTGTTAGAAGAACTGAGTGCTAGTGATGGGTATCACCATAAAGAAGCCAAAGTACTTTTGAACGCTATTCGTTAAGTTTTGTACGCTTTCGCGAAAGCGTATACAACAATCCCAAAAGTAAGACGCCACCTAGAATATACCACCAGAAATAGGATGTTTGTGCAATAGGGGAGGTGTCGCCACTCAATACGAAACCTGCCCAATAATAGGGTTGTTTTAAATCGTCATCTGTGGTTGTATTTAGATATAAACGTTTTGCTTCCTGTAAGGCCTTGTCCTTTGTCATCCCAGATTGTAGGTGGGTATAAAAATAGGCAGTAATTGTAGCCGTTTCTTGATCAGGGACTTTCCATAAGGTCATTAAAGTACTGCTTACCCCCGCATAGGTAAATGCGCGTGACATACTCATAATCCCTTCTCCTTTCTCTAATTTTCCAAAACCCGTATTACACGAACTTAAAACGGCAAGATTTGCCTTAAGGTTTAATCCATATATTTCAGAAGCCGTAAGTAAGCCGTCATCTCCCTCCTGAGAAAAAAGCATTTTATTATAGAATGGGTTATTTTGATCGACTTCTGTATGTGTTGCGAGGTGAAGAATATTGTATTCTTTACTTAGTGCTATAAAATTTTCTTTGGTAGCTTCTTTCCCAAGATAAGATTTGCCGTTGGTGATTTCTTCGATTTCCTGTACTTCCTTTGCATTATTAGGTAGTGGGTTTTTATCATATGTTGGCGCAAAGCCTACCCAGCCTTTTCCGTTTTTAGTTAGGTTCATCTGTTCTTCTAATAACTGTAAAGATCCTGCATAACTAATCGCATACTTCTCTACAAGAAAAGCCTCTTGTTGCTGTAATACTTCAAAAGGCAATAAGCTCAGAATATCATCTGTAATGAATGTTAATTTTGTGATTTCTTCAGGGAGTTTTGGAAGTAACTGATCACACATTTTTTGTGATAATGAGCTGTTGAATTTTCGTTTGGATATAGACGTTATTAATTGAGTCACCTCTTTTTTTAGTGTCTTCGACGATGAAAACTGCTCTATATCGTTTTTGTTTTTAGTAACTGTAAATCGATACCAGAGATTCGTGTCCATAAAATACATAATAATAGCCTCATCTTCCTGAAGATGTGTCTTTGTATACTCATTAAAATCTTTTGAAGCAGATAAATATTTGAGACTTTTTAATTTAGGATATGTATTTTGAATAGCTTCTTGTAAACTGTCGTAGTTGTTTTCATAAATAAGCTGCTGGTCGTAGAGCTTTTGTATTTTATCTGCGTCTTTATACTTAGATTGTTTTGTGTTGTAAATACGCTTGTTGTTGCGCTGTAATGAATCTAGTAATCGCGTTTCTTCATAGAGTAATTCTTCGGGAATACCTGCTATTTTTTTAAATCGGGTTCCTTGAATTCCCTCTAACAAGACCGAATTTTTATTGATTTCTACATACCTAAAAACGATTGATTTCAATGCTTCAGAATCTTCTTTTTGTAGTTGGTCATAAAGCTTTGAAATAATTTTAGCTAAGAGTTCTTTTATCGTATTCCCATAGATGATCTTATTAAACTGATTTGGAAATCTGTTTTTATGGTCTATGATTGTTTTTAAAAAGTGCTCATATGCCTCACTAGTAGGATGAGTATTTAAAAGAAGTTCATACGCCTCAATTTTTAATTCTATATCAGGATAAGTATACTTTTGAGAGATTTTTTCTTTGATTGATGTAAGGGCTTCTTTTGCTTTTAGGGTATCGTTTACCATCGTGTAGTATACGATCGTATTCATCTCATTGCGTCTATGAAAGTAATCTGCATCCTTAAACCGATCCTGTAAGACCTCTTGAGATTTTTCTAGTAAAGGGGGTACTTTCTCTACTTGATTGGTTTTAAAATATAGTTCAGGAAGATTTTTATAAACATCTATTAGGAATAAATCTCTGTTTATAACTTGTGCAACACGTTCTGTTTTTAAGAAATAGGTTTCGGCTTCCTCTAGCATGCCTAAATCTTTATACGTATTTGCTAGATAAAGATAGCCTGCACAAACCCAATGATGGTTTTCAGGAACGACTTCTAGTACAATAGCGATAGCTTCTTCTCCTAATGCAATAGCTTCTTCTTTTCTTCCTATTTGAGCATATACTTTACCGAGTGCGCGAAGTGATTCTGCAATACGTGAGGGTTGTTGTTTTAAATATTTTCTTGCATGTGCTAAGGCTTTTTCCCCGTAAATCTGAGCTTTTGTATAATCACCAATATTCATATATGAAGTAGCGACCTGATTATAATCTAATGCCAAGTAGGGATTTTTTTCATTGGCTTTTGAGTCATATTTTACAGCCTCTTGTGCATAAAAAAGCCCCTTTTGATTATTTCCTAACCGATCACCAAACATAAGTGCAAGATTATAACTAGTACTTGCCAGTACATCAAGATTGGGTTCTTCAAGTTGTTCGCCTATTTGTAATGATTTTTCATAATATTTTGCGGCCATCTCAAAATCTTCTATAAGATCATATGTAGCTCCCATAACACTATATGCAATACTAATTTGATTTTTATAGCCTAGTTCTGAAAACAGCTCAATAGCTTTTGTAAGCCTTGAAATAGACAAATCATACTCCCTCCAATCTTGGTGAATCCTACCCATATATTCATAACTCAGCGCTTCTATAAAAGGATCATTGCCGGGCTTATCTTTATAGGTTGTAAAGTATGTTTTTATCTTTTCAGGGTTGAATTTTTTTGAGACTTGGACCTCTAGATACATCTCATAATAGGCAATAGTATGTTTGATTTTTTGGTCATTAAGAGCCGCTGTTTCATATACTTTTTTTGCCTCTTCTATGAGCGTTGCCGCTTTTTTAAAACGTCTCTTATTAGATAGAATACGGGCAGTATATACGATTGCTTTTAGGTTTTGAAGTGGTGCATTTTGTGTTTGTTCTTCGATGTTTTGAAAGGAGACGAGTAAGGAGTCTTGTTTGCTCATGCCTCCTGTTTTATACATCATTTCAAATTCAGATATGGCAAGATCTAAACGATCCTGTATAGATTGTGAATAGGCCGTAGCGGCAGTACACAAAAAAACGATTATAAAAAGGAGGTATGTATAAACCCTATGATTCATAATGAAGAGGATGGTTGGTCAATTACGTATATATTACTGTTAAAGATACTTTTTTTCATAATGTATACCCTTTAAAATCTTCTACCCAGTTAGTGCAGCCATGACGATGCATCGCTTCTTTATTTTTTAATCCGACACCCCAAAAGTCAATGTTTAGTTCTTGTGCGGCCTTTAAATCCCATAATCCATCTCCGACAGCCACTATTTTCTTAAAATCCCTATGGTAGAAATCCTTCGATTTTTCAATAGCTTCTTTGACAAAACCGACTCTAGAAACGCTTGTGATGGATGTGGCTAATACCTCTTCTATAAAAGGGATGTTGGCAGCTCTCATTTTAACTCCAGTGGCTTTAGGAAAAGCACCTGTTCCGTATGCAAAGGGAATCTTAGCTTCTTGAAAATGTAACAAAAGATCTCTAGCGCCAGGAATTTCAACAACGGGCTCATGTTTTTGAAGCTCTATCTCTAGAAGCGTATCGAGCTCAAATCGGAGGGAATCGGGTGCTTTCTTTCCAAAATTACGCTCATAGTTATACTCTAAAGCATACCGATCTGTATGATGTAGGTAGTTATCATAATCTGTATCGATATTTTTAAGACCTATATCTCCTAGTACCTTTGTGATGACCTTTAAATACGTAGGAATACTATCGGTAAGGGTGCCATCTATATCAAAAACATATAAGGTGTCTGATGTGCTCATGTAAATAATTCTTTGAGTTTTAAGGTGCCATTATGCGTGAGTTTGGCAGCTATTTTTATAAAGGCAAGCGCTGTAATCATCGCATCACCAGAGGCTGTATGTCTATCATACAACGGAATCTTTAAGGCTTCACTAAGCTGATCTAAACTATAGCCTTGATGTGGTTGCATTCTATTTACAGGATGCTGCAATCGTTTGTAAAGTGTGCCTGTATCGAGCACTTTATTTTTTAATTTTCCTAAGTAATGGCGTTGTAGCATTTTATTAATCATTGCAATATCAAAACCAATATGATGCCCCACAATAATATCGGTTCCTATAAAATCCAATAGGTGTTGTATGGCGTCTAATTCTGATATCTTATCAAAAGCCCCTTTTTTTAGTATACCATGGATGGGTGTGCTTTTAGGATCGTAATGGTCTTGTTTTACATAGAATTCTAAGCTGTCGGAAACCGAAACAGTATTTCCTTTTATGGCAATGGCACCTACAGATAAAATGCGATCTTTTTTGATGTCAAGTCCGGTAGCCTCTGTGTCTAAAGCTACAAATCGAGTGTGTTGTATTGATGTTTGTTCCGCTTTCGCGAAAGCGGACTCATACGCATTCCAAAATGCGGGATATTCTTTAGTATGTTGCCACGGCCATTTCACTAAATATTTTGAGTTTGGTAGCGTACTCTGAGTACTTCTTGAACATCACGAAGGGGTTTGAAGCATCGTTTTAGCTTTAGTTTTTCAGATTTAGTAAGTGCTTCAAGATTGATAAAACGTCCACTATCATTTTGAGCAATGCCTCTTTTTGTGCGAAATTTGAGCAATGCTTTAAAAGCATACGAACAGTTTTCAAACAACTCCCGGTTAGGAGCATCTTGTTGTGCTAAGGCTTCAAATCGTTCTGACGTATTTTTGGTATGTAAAATGCCTTGTCCTAAAGCAAGAACTCTAGCGGCATCGCTCAACGGAGCAATGGCCCTATTTTTGATGTCAAAAAAATCTTTATGATCTCCATTAGACTCTACGATAAATTGTCTAAAAAACCCTACGGGAGGTAAGTTTTTTAAGGTATGTTTTGCCATATGGCGAAGCAATAGCTTTTGATTTTCAATCTTTTGAGTGATGTGATCTGTTAGTTCTTGTACGAGAATTTGATTCCCATAAGAAAACGTATAATCAAAGAAAATACCTGACAGCAAAATATTTTCCGGGGTAGGATGTGTAATCCAAGTAGAAAATTGTTCTTTCCACTCTGAAAGAGGCAGGCAGTATAAAGGGTTACTCGCCATCATGTCTGCGGGACAATAATCATAACCTATTTTATGCAATCGCTTATTCATGCGATTGGCAAGTTTCAAGAAATAGCGTTTTATCTCTTCAGAATTTTCGGTGTCACTGTCTGCATATACGAGTGCATTATCTTGATCTGTATATAACAGTTGTTCTTTACGCCCCTGACTTCCTAATGCGAGCCACGCAAAGGTTACTGGAGGTTCGGTTTTCATTTTACCCAAAGACAATTGCATGGTTTGGGATATAAGCGCATCTTTAAGTTCGCTGAATATTTTAAGAATCTGAGATAATGGTAAATTCTGTTCTAAATATCTTCCTAATAAAACCATTGTTTTACTCCAAGTGTGTCGTAAATGTTTTGTGCGTGTAGCCCGTTTAATTTCTTTAAGTAATCCTACGGGACTATTCCCAAATGAAACCACAATATCGTGTTTGCTTAAAATTCCTTTAACTTCGGTCTGTGGCGTTCCATCCTTAGTAATGACAAGGTGACTTATGCCCTTCTTCAATAAAATAAGTTGCGCCTGCGTCACATTGATGTCTGGAGTTCCACAAATGACAGGAGACACCATACTATCTTTTACCAAAGTGTTTTCTGTTAAACCTCCGGCAGCAATGACATTCCGTAAGTCTCTATTGGTTAGAATGCCTATGGGGAGGTTCTCTTCTGCAATAACCAAACACCCTATCTGGTGTTTTTGCATTTGGCTTGCTGCCACTTGAAGGGATGTTTCTTGGGTGCTAAGAATGACGTTCTCCGTAAAACGAGCTTGTGAGATTCCGTAGATATTTTGTGATCGATCTGGGTCGTAATCACTTAAAAGTTGACCACTATTTTCTAGCGTATATGGATCTTTTATATTAGAGGCAAAACTTGTGATAAGATAGTTAGAAACCGCTTTATTTCCTTGTGTAAGTGTCGAAAATGCCGCTATAGGAAGCGCGTATAAAATGGTTTCTTCATTCGCTATCGCAGTTGTATGATAGGTGTCATCACGTGTTACACATAGCCCTAGCAAATCACCTTCATCACACATATCTACTACTTTAATCCCTTCATGAGAAGGGCGAGAGAGTTTTACAGCGCCTTGATGTACAATATAAAAATGCGTGTTATAGGGAGTGGCATGCGTAAAAAGAACCTGATCTTTATCAAGATACTGTACCTGAGCTGACTCACATATTTCTAAAAGATCTCTTTTTGCCATAAATTGAAATGGCGGAAATTCCTTTAAAAAATCATAGATACGATGTGCAATCGTATTTTTCATTTGTTATGGTTTTATTTTACTTCTCACGTTCATAAGAATTTTACCTAAGCGATTTTTCCCTGAGCCGTCGCCTCCATCACCCCAGTAATGATCATTTTCGGTATGTTCTATTAAAATAGAGTCATTAGTACTTATTAATATACGCTCTAACTCTTCGTGTTGCGTAAATTTTGCGTAGACAACGTCATACATAACGTTGTCTTTTATTCTATCCCAATTCTTTTTAATCTTAACTTTTCTTGATCTTCCCAACTCAGCAGCCTTCATTGGGGAATTACATTTCCTTATTTTTTCTTGATAATTTTTATCTTCAAATTTTTGAGCTTGGAAATAATGCTCGCTTGTAGGCCACGTTTTTCCATTTAACTTTATTTGGTGCAATGAAAAATTAGAAAACGCTCCCCATTTAGCTTTTTCGCTATAAAATTTAATTTCTTCTTTTATCATGGTAGCCGCTCTGTTTTTTTAGCAAAGTCAATATATTTTTCTGACTTCAAAAAATCAATAACATATTGTACTAATTCCTGAATTCTTTCCCCATCACTTTTTTTCGATAATTTCGAATATTTAGAGTGCCATTCCTTAGGTGTTTTAATTTTTGATAATATATCAATTACTTGTTTTTCTTTTTTAGAATGTACTTCTATTAATTCTTCATTGAAGTATAAACCTCCAGGCCAATATCCATCTTTATATGGTTTGTCTTCAAATCCGTTTATTACTGTTCTTATCCAAAATTTTTCATTTTGATTTTCACAATAGAATGAAGTTCTCCCATTGTCTAGTAATGAGAAATTAGTAATCTTTGATTCACCAAAAATTTCTGAGAGCTTAACAGAATCTACTTTATTTCTATTCATACAATACTACGAGCATTCTTTTCAAAGTTACATAGAATTTATACATTTAAAAATAATAGAAAATGTATGTTTAGTGATATTGCAATATTACATTTTTAAAATTCTCTCCATTTAATTTTAAACTTCTTGTATCTTTGAGATTATGACAGATACACTGCAAATCGCTATTATTCAGGCGCATCTTATTTGGGAAAATGCTACGGCAAACCGAAGTAATTTGGATACCATATTGCATCAGATCTCTGATGAGACACAGCTTGTTATTTTGCCTGAAATGTTTACAACTGGATTCAGCATGAATCCTGCCCCTCTTGCTGAGCCTATGGATGGACCAACGGTGGTATGGTTAAAAAAATGGGCGCAACAAAAAAACACAGCCATTTGTGGAAGCATTATTATTTCTGAAAACGAAAAGTATTACAATCGGTTTCTATTTGTAAAACCTAATGGGGATGTTACTTGTTATGACAAACGTCATCGTTTTATGATGGCTGGAGAAGGAGAACTGTATACCGCTGGAGAACATCCCGTACTCATAGAATATGAAGGTTGGAAATTATTTCCACAAATATGTTATGATTTACGTTTTCCAGTTTTTGCACGTAATACGGTAGATTATGATGTGATCATTTATGTAGCAAATTGGCCAAAACCTCGTGTCGCCGCTTGGGATGCATTACTCAAAGCGAGAGCTATAGAAAACATGAGTTATGCCATAGGGGTCAATCGTATAGGATTGGATGGCAACGGACTTGAATATGTAGGGCATTCTGGGGTGTATAATGTGCTTGGGGAAGAGATTGCTGAAGTGTATACTGAGCACGGTCGAAGTACGAAAGCGGATGAAACAATACTTACAGCTACCTTATCAAAATCTCATATCACTTCCACAAGAAAGCAATTACCTTTCTTAGAAGATCGCGATGTATTTACACTTGGTTAATCCTTAAATTCGAATCTCTCCTGTTTAAACCAACTTGGATTCACTTCGATCTCTCCTCCAAAATGGATGACTTTTTCAGGCTGTCTTTTTTCAAGGTAGTTTCCTGTATCATATACTTTATTGCCATTTTTATCTTCAATAAATTGTATGAGATAGTTCGCAGGTTTTAAGATGTTAAAGTCAAATACCGTTTCACTTGTTGTATAGCGTTCTTGTATCACTTCCCCTTTTAAATCAGTTAATTGAATGATATAAGGAAAGTTTTTTGCATTGACCAAAGTTAATCTGATGTTGCCATAATCGGACAATTCTTTTGTTGTTGAGGTAAATGTTAACGTGTCATTGACGTTTCCGAAAAAATCGGTCATAGCGCCTGGTAATGCGGTAATGGTGTATTTGGTTTCTTCTTCAGATTCAAATGCCAAAGAGAGGGTTGTGTTTCTTTCAGAAAGTTGCGATGTGTAGTCAATGGGTATTGAATCTTTTACGACACGAATAAGGCTATCTTTTACGCTCTCCAACGGGATATTACTTTTTATTTTAAAAGGCTCATTAAGCACAAGAGTTCTTCCTGTTTTTGAAGATAAACGAAGGGAGTCTACTTGTGGCTCACGAAGCTTAGCGATCAGAGTATCTCGGTATTTAGGCCCTTTTACTTCAAAAACGAGCGAGTCTA
This sequence comes from uncultured Flavobacteriaceae bacterium, assembly GCA_964351845.1. Lineage (GTDB taxonomy): Bacteria > Bacteroidota > Bacteroidia > Flavobacteriales > Flavobacteriaceae > Dokdonia. Next base: position 14,805 of record CAYGQJ010000008.1, read on the forward strand.
TGTCTGGCTTAGGGTTAAACCAATAATACAGCGTATCTGTGTTTGGTTTTCTAGAAATGGTCGACCTAAAATCGGGCGGTGTTTTTGAAAGAAGGTCGATAGAAATACTATCGACAGGCCCTGTAATTCCAAAGGTAATTCTATTGGCACCTGAGTGCCTTGGCCTTGATGATTTAGTCTCTGGGATTTCTTTAAACAACTTTAGGCCATAACGGCGACTACTATCACTAGGAACTGTAATAAACTCCTCTAAAAAAGCAACTTTATCTTTGTTAGGTTGAAAGGTGAAATTTGCATCTTCATCTTTCATCGCAATAAGCATGTAGTTCCCTTCTTTGATATTTCCTATTTCAAATGTAGTAAGACTATCTAGGGTATTGGTTACATATCTTGGTCGCTCTTTATAAATAATAGAATCTGTCAATGTACTATCTACCGCATATAACATCACAGATACAAAATTATCAGGCTCGCTTTTTAACTCGTCAGTAATAAATCCTTTAACCGTAAGACTATCTATATAATCACCTGTAGAAAACACATATTTAAAATAGGAGAAGGGATTACTTTCATTATTGTCTACAATACTTTGTCCAAAATTAAATACATAGGTAGTATTAGGCTCCAGCGTATCTTTAATCTCAATATTTACATACTTAGATGCAGATCCTTGAGGTGAAACAACACTGTTTTCCAAAGGAGGAGAGATGATGAGTTGTTTTTGGTAGTCTTTAAGTTTGATATACTCGTCAAAATAAATACGAATCCTACTTCCTTCAAAATTGGTCGTGAAGTTAGGCGGTTCTGATTTTATAAATACGGGAGGGATACTGTCTTTAAGACCTCCTGTAGGAGAACCTCTTTTTGCACAGTTCACCAAAGTAAGCGACATTAAGGCGATAGCCCCAAGATAATAAAGGTACTTTTTAAGTTTCAAAATATGTGTAGATGTCGTATTCATGAATGTAGCAAAGAAACAACTAATTTTTAGCCAAACGAAATAGTTATTGCGCTATTGCCATTGTTGCAATACTTAACTTTATGTTAGGAATTTTAAGTAACTGTAAGGCACATGCCTCTAGTGTCGCTCCCGTCGTGAGAATATCGTCCACAAGTAAAATATGTTTTCCTACAAGCGTTTGGTTTTCTGTAATGGAAAAAGCATCTAATATTTCGTCACTTCTAGAAAAACGACCTTTAAAAACTTGCGTTTTGGTATTTTTTGATTTAACCAAAACGTCAGCTACGTGAGTCGCCTCCAAGTGTTTTGATAATGCCACCGCAAATCCAGTTACCTGATTATACCCTCGTTTTTTTCTTTTTTTTGGGTGTATAGGGACAGGGATGACCACATCTATATCTCTGTAATTAGGTAATTGACTTAGTTCTTGACCTAGCCAATCTCCTAAAAAACCACTTATTTCTTCTTGTCCTTTGTATTTGAGGTTGTGTAACAATGTTTGAACCGGTCCTTTCTTCTCAAAATAGAACAATGCTGTACCTTGCGCTAGCATAATACGACCGTAAAATACTTTTTGAATAAGCTTATCGTTATACAAGTGAGATTGTGTAAGCGGTAAATGATGCCTGCAACGTGTACAAACCATATATTCTGATGCCTGTAAGCTTTCAGAACACCCGTGGCAAGCCTTTGGAAATAAAAAATAGCGTAGTGATTGCAACATGCATTTGTTATTTTTTTTCTAATTTAACCACTTTTCAAAGAATATTGAACACCTATGGGTACTAAAAGTACTAAAAACACACTTCTATTCCTTACCATACTTCTGTGTCTAGTTGTTATAGGCTTAGGGGCTTACACCATAAAGTTCTATGGAGAGGTGAAAGAAAATGAGTCACAACTCAAAGAAGAAAAATCATTGATTGCCCAAGAACTTCAAGAAGAAATAAAAAGATACAACGACGTATTAACCGAAAAAAATATATTAGCCAATGAGCTTTCTATTGCAAAAGAACATTTAGAGGATTTGCAAAAAAGGTTGGATAGTAATGAGGTAACGCAATCTGTTGTGAGATCTTATAGAATAGAACTCACTAAAATACGTCGGGAGCGTGAATTATTGTTTAAGCAAAATGATAGTCTACTTAATGAAACAGAAAGACTCGCAAAACTTCAAGCAGACACACAAGATAAGTTAGAAAAGGCGACAAAAGCACAAACTTCACTAGAAACCAGTAATAAAGCGCTCACAGAAAAAATAAATTTGGGGGCTCAAATTACGGCAAGTAATCTTATCGTGCGAGGCGTCATTCAGCGTAATAGCGGTAAATTCATAAATACATCAAATGCAAGTAGAGCAGATATGATACGCATTTGTTATGAAGTAAATGAAAATAAACTAGCAAAAGCGGGTGATCTTAATTTCTTTGTGCAAGTCCTTGATAGTAATGGTAATATGATAGGTATTCCAAGAGAAGAAAAGCTCTCTAATGGAGCACGTATACAATTCAACTCACAGACGACGATCACTTATAGTAATAAACCGTTTAATGTCTGCGACCTTGTACTGCCAGTGCAAACACTTAGTGAAGGTATATACACGGTTAATGTTTTTCATGAGGATAGACTTTTACTAACTTCAGCGCTTGAGTTAAAATAACATCGCTTCCATTTCTTCAAATTAAGCGGTATCCCTATTTTTGCGGTCTTCATAACAAGTAGTTACTTAGGTAACCGCTCGTGTGGATGGCTACGCTTTCGCGAAAGCGTATAAAAGAATAAAACAATATAGCAAGCACAAAAGAAATACAAACAGATTATGGCGAAGCAAGAAGATCAATTCAAAAAAGTAATCTCCCACGCAAAAGAATACGGATATATTTTTGGAAGCAGTGAAATTTATGATGGACTAAGTGCTGTGTATGATTATGGTCAAAATGGGGTAGAACTCAAAAAAAATATACGTGAGTACTGGTGGAAAAGTATGGTGAATATGCACCAAAACATCGTAGGGCTAGATGCTGCTATATTTATGCACCCTACTACTTGGAAAGCATCGGGTCACGTAGATGCCTTTAGTGATCCGCTTATAGATAATAAAGACTCAAAAAAACGATACAGAGCAGATGTTCTTGTAGAAGACTATGCTGAAAAATTAAATATAAAAGCCGAAAAAGAAATTGCAAAAGCGGCGAAGCGTTTTGGTGAGAGTTTTGATCGTACCCAATACGAAGCAACCAATCCGAGGGTGATGGGGTATCGTCAAAAACAAAAAGATGCCACAGTTCGACTCGCACGATTATTAGAGGCCGAAGATCTTAAAGGTGTAAAAGCGCTTATTGAAGAATTAGAAATTGGATGTCCAGAATCAGGTTCAAAAAATTGGACAGATGTACGCCAGTTTAACCTTATGTTTGGAACCAAGCTAGGTGCCTCTGCAGAAACAGCAACCGATTTGTACTTACGTCCAGAAACGGCACAGGGTATTTTTGTCAACTTCTTAAATGTGCAAAAAACAGGGCGAATGAAAATTCCGTTCGGAATTGCCCAAACGGGAAAAGCGTTTAGAAATGAAATCGTTGCAAGGCAGTTTATTTTCCGTATGCGAGAATTTGAACAAATGGAAATGCAATTTTTTGTACGCCCAGGTGAAGAGATGAAATGGTATGCCTATTGGAAAGAAACACGTTTGAATTGGCATAAATCCTTAGGTCTTGGAGAAGAGAATTATCGTTTTCACGATCATGAAAAATTAGCGCATTATGCCAATGCAGCAGCAGATATAGAGTTTAACTTCCCGTTTGGCTTTAAAGAATTGGAGGGAATACATTCTCGTACTGATTTTGATCTGAAAGCGCATGAGGAGCATTCAGGTAAAAAATTACAGTTTTTTGACCCAGAATTGAATGAAAGTTATGTGCCTTATGTGGTAGAAACCTCTATAGGACTTGATCGTATGTTCTTAGCCGTGTTTTCTAAGTCACTTCAAGAGGAGGATTTAGGGGATGGTACTTCTAGAGTCGTATTAAAGCTACCCTCTATCCTAGCGCCTGTAAAAGCAGCTGTTTTCCCACTTGTTAAAAAAGATGGATTGCCAGAAATAGCACAACAAATTGTAGATGATTTGAAGTTTGACTTTAATGTATTATATGACGAAAAAGATGCGGTCGGAAAGCGGTATAGACGTCAAGATGCTGCGGGGACGCCATTTTGTATTACAGTAGATCACGATACGCTCGCGGACCAAACAGTCACGATACGCTACAGAGACTCCATGAAACAAGATAGAATTGCTATCAAAGACATTAAAGGAATTATTGACAAGCAAGTGGGTTTTAAAAATTGGATTTCTTCTTAAAATTACTATGCATACATAGTTAAAACAAGCGATTGCGTGCTTTTTTTAAGGTGGTTAAAAAGAATTTAAGTAAATTTATGAACTTTTTAACATATACTTTATACTAATTATACAAAAACTACACGCAATGAGTAAGTTCATTAAATTATTTGTAGTCGCACTATTTGCCTTTGGTTATAGTGTTACTGCACAAGAAGACAATTCAAAGACCGGTCCGAGCTTTATCGGACAGACAGCCGAAGTGCTAGTCGCGCCCTCACTTTCATCTCGGGCTATGTTGATACCAGCAGATACCAAAGATGAAAAAGAAATTTTAGATGGAAGATCTGTAAGAGCTGTTAAAAGCGATATTGTTCCTGGAAAAGGAGATGATAAAGACGATGAGTTAACGCTTTCTCAACACCATCTTTCACAAAAAATACCAGGAAGAACACCTAGTTTGGTTTTTACAGCAGCAAATTCTAATGGGCAGCCTACTGACCCTTCTATTGCTATAGGACCTAATCACGCTTTTGCGGTATTCAATACAGGGATTCGTATTTTTGATAAAAATGGTGATCCATTAACGGGTCAATTAGCAGCAACTAATATATTTCCTGCAAATAATCCAGATGGTCCTGGAACTCTTTGTTGTGACTTAACAGTTTCTTATGACAATGCGGCAGACAGATGGGTGCTTAGTGTTTTATATACTTTAGGAAATCAAGGGGGTCAAGGAATTGCTATTGCAGTATCAGATGGTCCAGATCCTGTAACAGCAGATTGGAACATATATGCAATTGGTGGATTTGAAGATTACAATAAACTTTCTGTTTGGAGTGATGGGTATTATATTTCAGGAAATGTAAATCAACCTAATCCTTCTACAGGAAACACGTCTGTTTTTGCTATGGATAGAGCAGCAATGCTAGCGGGTGAGACAACAGCAGAGGTTATTGGTTTTCCATTACCAGGTATTGTACGTGGAACGGGAGGTTTTTATGCACCACAGTTTTTAAATGTAAGTAATTCTGATACGCCTGCAGCCGGAGGAGCAACCGTTATGTACCAGCAAGGTGATGAGTATGCAGGTGTAAGTTTTGATCACGTAAACGTATGGACAGTAGATGCTGATTTTGATACGCCAGCAAACTCAACCATTTCTGCACCTACAGATTTAGTACTTACTGATTTTAACCCTGTTTTTGACGGAGGATCTTTTAATAACCTTACACAGCCAGGAGGCGGTGGACCGGATATTGATGCGTTACAATCTCTTATAGCAAATCAAGCACAGTTTAGACGTTTCTCATCACATAACTCTGCATTATTTTGCTTTGTTGTAGATGTACTTGCGGGTGCACCAGAACAAGCAGGTATCCGTTGGGTAGAATTACGTCAAGATGGAGATAACCAACCATGGACAGTTTTTCAGGAAGGGACTTATATATCACCAGATGGAAAAGATGCTTGGAACGGAAGTCTTATCATGGATAACCTAGGAAATATAGGTATGGGATATACGGCTATGGGAGGAACCAATGGGGTGACTTTAAGTACGTATTACACAGGAAGACTTGCAAATGATCCAGAAGGAACAATGACCGTAGAAGAAACACTTATCCTTCAGGGAACTGCAAATATACCTGGCGGCGGCGGTCGTTATGGTGATTATTCTAAAATTGATGTTGACCCTACTGATGATCAAACGTTTTGGTTTAACAATGAAGTTGTAAATGGGTCTAGAGCAAATGTTGTTGGTGTTTTTAAACTAGCTCCTGATACTGCCAATGATGTAGGAATCGTTAGTTGTGATCTTCCAAGTGAAGGATCTTTTGGTGCTAATGAAAGCATCACGGTAGATATTTTTAACTTTGGAACAGAGAGTGCGAGTAACTTTGATGTTACGTATCAAATAGATGGAGGTACTGTAATTACAGAAATGTTTACAGGAACGATAGCTTCAGCGACAACAGAATCTTTCACGTTTGCTACAACAGCTGATTTATCTATTGAAGGTCAGACATACGAAATTACATTCTGTACTGCGTTAACAGGTGATGAAAACACAGAGAATGATTGTACTACAAAAATGGTAGCGCATTTGGATTCAAGTGATGTAGGTGTTACAGGTATTACAGCGCCAACAACAGCTGGTGCACAAGTAACGGTAGAGATTAGTAACTTTGGTAGTTCGACACAAACATCGATACCTGTATCTTATTCACTAGATGGGGCCGCTGATGTACAAGAAACATACACAGGTTCTATTGGTCAAGGTGCTTCAGATACCTATACATTTACTGCAACAGAAGATCTTTCTGCTGTTGGTGATTATGAATTTGTTGCAACAACCGCATTAAGTGGTGATGCAGATACTTCTAATGACGAATTTACAGCAACCATAACTAATAGTGTTGATGTTTGTACACCTACGGCTAACTGTGCAGGCTTTAATGATGGGGTTACTCAATTTGAATTAGCAGATCAAGATTTAGCTCCAGAATGTGGTGACTCACCAGCAGGATATAGTGATAATAGAGATATTGTATTCAACTTTGTTCTTAATGACAACCCTTTTGATGGTACACTACAGATGGGATTTGCTAATTCTGCATATGCCTTATGGATTGATTTTAATGATAATGGAATCTTTGAAGCAGAAGAATTAGTATCAGATGGTTTTGTGGCTACTGCAAATGCAGATTTTAACTTTACTATAGACTTTGAAGCAATTGATGCTGTTACAACAGGTTCTCACGTAATGAGATTAAGAGGAGAAGATGAAGATCAAGCGGGAGATGTATTAGATCCTTGTGATGATTTAGCATTTGGTAGAACAAATGATTATACAGCTAACATTAGTGGTACGTTAGGAACAGCAGATGCGTTATTTGCTGCAACCGACTTACAAGTACATTCTTTAGGAAATGATCAATTTGAAGTTGTTTTTAATGATGTTTCAAGTTTCTCACAAAAACTTCCTATCACAGTGTACAACACGTTAGGTCAAACATTAGCATATTACACCGTTGATAATAATGGCGGTGGATACACAAAAACGATAGATATGTCTTACGTATCTAGTGGTGTTTACTTTGTAAAAGTAGGTACTGAAGATTTAAATAAAGTAAGAAGAATTATTGTGAAATAATCTTTTTAAATCATACGAAAAAGGGAGTAAATTTATATTTACTCCCTTTTTTATTTAGAAAATGTTTTAGTATCAATGATACGCTTTCGCGAAAGCGTATAAAAAAAGGGTAGCTTTAGTATTGAACGTACCCTTTAAAGTATATATTTTATGCCAAAAAATTATTCATTGGCTTTCACCATCTCTTCTATAGATACAGGACCTGCTTTGTTACAACGATTCATCATACGCAGTCCTCTAAACTTAAAATATACAACCATCCCATCTTTTTTAAAGCTGTCCTCTAGGTTAATAGGGTCGTAATAGTACCCATCGTCTAGTCTGATTGTATATTCACAATCATCCTTCTCTTTTGAATACACAATAGTACCGCTTGTATATCCAGTGGGGTCAAACGTTTTTTCGGTGATGCTTTCTTTGGTGTTATCTTTTGCCACTTCTTCTGTGTTTTTACAGGAAGCAATACATAATAATGCCGCCGTTCCTAATAATAATATCGTTTTCATAATAGTTAGGTTTTAAAAATTGAAAGGTCGTGAAAATTTTAGAATAATGCTTTTAACTGAATGTTCCCCGTGTGTATCGTTCTAGAATCTTCACTTTTTCTACCAAAATAGGAGATGTTTAAATCTAAAAATTTAGTCAATCTTTTCTGAGCTATGACATTCCAAGTAAAATTAGTCCCTGGTTGTAATCCTTCTAGGATTTGATAGGCGACAGGGCTAAAGGCACTGCCGTCAAATTGATTGTCTATATAATTAAATTCTCCCATAAGAGAACCCTTTTCTCCATCTGCAATAGCAAAAGAGGTGCCAAAACTATTTTGCTGTAATGCCTCCAAGCCTTGATTGGTGTTTTTCTTATCTTGATATGTATAAAATAAAGAGAGCCTAGAGGTCTTACTGATAAGGTAAGAAATCTTAGGATTGACGGTGGCATTGTCAATATTAAAATTTCGAGACGGAAAATTTTCTGCAACACTTTTTGTAGCACCTATTTCTCCTTTAAAATTGAAGAGCCAACTTTCTTTTACTTTGTGTAAAAAATTGATTTGATGACTTTCTAATTCGTTGTCCTGAAGCCCTGTCGATAGTAGGTTTGTTGACTTGTTTGACAGGTAGCTGTAGGTGGTGGTGTAGGTTTGTTTTCCGCGATTAAAGGTGAGAGCGTTTCTAAGATTTAACCCTAAGCCTATCTCATTTTCATCTGCCGTAAAAGGATTAATTGTAAAGCCCTCTCCTTGACGCAAAGACCTCCTGTCTATACTATAGTTGGTTTGGCTGTAAAAATGCGACAAAAACTTCTTGACGCCTTTTAAACCATTCCATTGTTGAGGATTTATAGTGAGTTGGCTACTTAGCTTATTTTGATGCGTCTGCAAGAAAATCTGATTTGGTAGTAATACACGTATAAAATCGGCTTCATCTTGAAATTGCGATATTTCAAACTCCTCTAGTTGCTGGATTCCATCATTATTATAATCATTCCACGTATGAGTACCTTGGCCTTCATCTACCGCCACAAAGGTAAATTCTTGCTGTGGCTGTGTACCACTATTGGTTTCAAAAACTGTATTGAGCCTAATGATCTCCTTGGCAAGCCGTTGATCAAAAAGCAATCGAGAGTTCAAGGAATTTTGAGCCTCTATAGCTGGGTCTTCAAAAGATAAGGTTCTGTAGTTGACAAAAATAGAGAGATTGGTCTTTTTGTTTTTTAATAATTGTGACTTTACAAAGTAGGTGTTTGAGGTGTTTACACGCCGTATCCTATTGGCACGTAAACTGTCATTCACACGATATCGATATCCAGCCTCTACATACACATTGGTGCTGTCTCCCACACCTATAAACCCTTCATACAATTGAAAACGCTGACTATCGGGTGTAATAGAATCAGTGGCTTTTGTTGTCCTGACATTATCCTCCGTGTAGAATTTACCTCCTACCCATGCTTTTTTAAGATCGTATACCGCACTACTATACAATTTTGAGAAATTAGAGGTGGCATTCAGGTCATTGGTGTTGAGTACACTGGCGTTGATGGCTCCTTGGATTCTTTTTGATTGAATCGTACTCGCCAATGAATGTCTGGTTCCAGAATACGAAGTATTAAAATCTAAGTTCTCAAAACGATAGGCGATTGACCCTAGTTTGTTATTTTGGTATTGCAATCCTGTGGTTAAAAAACTTTGATTCCCCACCAAAATAAGTCCGTTTCCATTGGTGTTCTCAAGCCCTGTGTCTATATTCCAATCACGATTAAACTCTACATTGTACAATCCTTCTACATTCGTAAAATTTTGTTGTACATAATCCCATTTTCCAAAAGCTTCAAGGGTTACAGTACTATCTTTTTTAAAGACTTGTTGTTTGACATCTAGATGGGTTGCAAAGGCATTATTATCGTCGTCATCTACATTTGAAAATAAGTTAAGATCATTCTTACTACCCGCTGCTTCAAAGGCAACCGTTGTTTTTTCAGAAGGCGTATAGGCGCCATTTACGATAGCGAGTTGCAAAAGGGTAGGGGCAAAAAGTCTAATTTGAGGAGCAAATGATCCTTGTTTTACCCCGTTGATGGGCGCTACATACTCAAAGGTACGCCGTAAGGTATTGGTGGTGCTTAAGATATAATCTCCCTGATTGGGGCCTACATTGCTAAAACGCACATTAAATAACATCTCTTCGGGATCAGTACTAAATTCAAAAACTTGAACGCCACCCACGGTAATCTGTCGATACAACACCTTGTTTTCACTAAACGTATCTGGCACGGCACTCGGCGCAACCATTTGCGTAGGGTCATCACCCGCATCTCCTAAAACAGCTACCTGATCTTCGGTTAAGGTTTGCTGTAAGGGCTGACTTTTGGCATCAGACTCTGAGTATACTTGTGCCGAAATTTTGAAGGTATCGCTTTCGCGAAAGCCCCCTCCGCCATAGGCCACAAAACGTGTAAAATTACGCTCACTAAACTGATAATCTACCGTAATACGCATCTCACTTGTAATAGGGAAAGTCGCATTAAAACGAATCTCTCCTGCGTTGTAATCAATGATGTAATCTTTTGCTTCACCGCGTTCTAAAAGAATCCCGTTGACATACACCGCCTCACTTCCAGAAACAATTAAAACAAAAAGTTCTCCATTAGGGCCCGTAAGTTTGTACGGCCCTTGATTTCCTTCTTGGCCCGTAAATACACTTGTGTTAAATACCCCTCGTACCAATGCCCCTGTCGCAAAAAGATTGGTTTTGGAATCTTCATCATGATTGATATCGGCTTGTAAAGACAAGCCCTGTATTTTTTTGGTAAATCTGCCGTAATAGGATTGGGTGTCTTGGAGGTTGATGTCTCCCGCTCGGATATTCCAAGTATCACTAAAGAGCTCGATAAAAATCTGATCAAATTCATCTAGATTTTGCGAAAATCCTCCTTCCTGACTTGGGATATTTGCATCTTGGATAGACGCCCGTAAGGTGACCTTATCACTCAGCTTTCCGCTTAATTGCAAATCTAATTCAGAATTTACAGTACTATTTTGATTATTTCCAACAGTGACGCCTCGCACAATGCTTCCGCTGGTGTTTAAGCCGTTAAAAGGCGTAAATGCACGTCGTTTTTTCTGATTTCGTAAACGAGTCAGTCGATCTAGATTTCCAGCATTGGTCACGATACGTTTAGGGTCAAACTGAACATATTTACGTGTTAAAAATGTAGGGTAGACTCGGTATGTGATCACTAAAGTGTCTGTGGGGATGGTTTCTTTCGCTTTAAGCGAAAGCAAACTACGCGCATAATCCATCGTATATGCTGTGCTGTCTAGAGATCTTCCTTCTCTTGTCGTAATCTTGAATAATGAAGGATTGATAGATACAGAATCTAGCTGTATGGTATCTCGTAAAGCGATCCTTTTGGTGCGTACCTCTTGTGCTATCAGTGTAGCTGAGCAGAAGAAAAATAGCAAAAAGTAAAGATTACGCATGATTATTAGAACTCGCTAGTGCTAGAAATATTTTATGTTTGTTGTAAATCAAAGGTAAACTTTATAGCCTTTTTAACTTCTTATGCTCGCTACTTTTATAAATTAGCATTTTAACAGTTTTACGAGACATGAAAATTATTTCTTACAATGTAAATGGCATTCGTGCCGCTCTAAAAAAAGGATTTGATACATGGTTACAAGCGACAGATCCTGATGTAGTCCTTCTTCAAGAAACCAAAGCGATGCAAGATCAGGTAGATGTATCGATTTTTGAAGAGTTAGGATACCACCATTATTGGTTTAGTGCGCAAAAAAAAGGCTATAGTGGTGTGGCTATTTTAACCAAACAAAAACCGAATCATATTGAGTATGGCACCGGCATTGAATCTATGGATTTTGAAGGCCGTAATCTCCGAGTAGATTTTGATAATGTTTCTGTCATGAGCCTCTATTTACCTTCGGGAACCAATAGCGCTCGATTAGATCATAAACTAGAGTACATGGATTTATTTCAATCCTATATCAACGATCTCACCAAAGACTATCCCAATCTTGTGATAGGAGGCGATTATAATATTTGTCACGAAGCGATCGATATCCACGACCCCATTCGCAATAAAAACACCAGTGGTTTTCTCCCTGTAGAGAGAGAATGGATCGGAAACTTTATGGAAAGTGGCTTTATAGATTCTTTCCGTCACCTCAATAAAGAACCCGATCATTATACCTGGTGGAGTTACAGAGCCAATTCAAGAGCCAATAACAAAGGATGGCGTATCGATTACAATATGGTCAGTACCCCACTGGAAGCTGCCATTTCGAGAGCGATCATTTTAAAAGATGCGATGCATAGTGATCATTGCCCGCACATGGTTGAATTAGCACTCCCTTAATCTAAAATTAATACACTATCAATAACCTAAAAATTAAGAATACCCCATGATGAAGAAAGTCCTACTCCTATGTCTTGCAGGAATTACGTTGAGTTCTTGTGTTTCTAAAAAAGTATTTGAAGACCTTGAGTCAAAATATGCACGACTTCGTAAAGAAAATAGAACCCTTTCTAGTGATCTCGCTTCCGCGAAAAAAGACCTAGCTAAACTCACCGCAGATTATGACGCAGCTTCAGTAGAACTAGATGCCGCAAAGTCTTCATTAGCTACATACAAAACTAATTATGAGAGTGCGAAAGCACAGTTGGCTGCCCTACAAACCTCGTATGATGCTCTTGAAGCCAATAGTAGTGCGAGTATTGCAGCAAATTCAAAAAAGAATAGAGAACTGCTCGCCGAGTTAGAAGTAAAACAGGCTGCGCTTGCTGCGAATAAAGAAGCATTAGAAGTAGAGCGCAAACGATTAGAACAATTACAAAAAGACCTAGCAGAAAGATCTAACCGTATCGATGAGCTAGAGTCTGTTATTGCAGCAAAAGATGCGAATCTACGTACCTTAAAAGAAGCGATTTCGAAAGCCTTGACCGACTTTGAAGGAAAAGGACTTACAGTAGAGCAACGCGATGGAAAAGTATACGTCTCACTAGAAAATAAGTTGTTATTTGATAGTGGTAGCTGGACGGTAGGTGCCAATGGAAGAACGGCTGTACAACAACTCGGGAATGTGCTAGGAGACAATCCAGATATAGCCGTGTTGATAGAAGGACATACCGATGATGTGCCATATTCAGGGAGTGGAAACCTAAAAGGAAACTGGGATCTCTCTGCAAAAAGAGCCACGGCCATTGTCAATATATTGAGAGAAAATAAAAGCATAGATCCTAAAAATCTCACGGCAGCAGGTCGCGGTGAGTACGCTCCGGTAGCACCTAACGATACCGCTGAAAATAAAGCCAAAAATAGACGTATCGAAGTGATTCTGACGCCTAAGTTAGATGAAGTAACGGCGTTATTGCAGGATATAGATTAAGTAGAAAGTAAAAAGAAGGGATCTTTAAGTACAAAACAATTGTCACCCTGAGCTTGTCGAAGGGCTCAGTTTGACAAATTAAAAATATACGTTAGATATCCTTTGTAAATAAACCTCTTTTTTTAAGGCATTAAAATGAAATATACCCACTTACCAAACACTGATATCAAAGTGTCAAAAATCTGCCTAGGCTCGATGACTTGGGGAGAACAAAATACCGAAGCCGAAGGCCACGCACAATTGGAGTATGCGATTGATCAAGGTGTTAATTTTATTGATACAGCCGAGCTGTATAGCGTTCCAAATGCAAGAGCAGAAACCTACGGAAGTACCGAACGCATCATCGGAAGCTGGTTACAGAAAACAGGCAAACGTGATCAAGTGGTGATCGCTTCAAAAATTGCAGGGCCAGCGGATTTTACAAAACATATTCGTACAGGAGGATTTGCAAAACATGAATTAGAAGATGCTGTTCATAAAAGCCTAGAACGCTTAGGCACTGACTACATTGATTTATACCAACTACACTGGCCAGAGCGGGCGACGAATTTTTTCGGACAATTAGGATACACCCACAACGCCGATGAGGCTTGGAAAGATAATTTTGCACAAATCCTAGAAGATTTGGACGGTTTGGTTAAAGCAGGAAAAATTAGACAGGTAGGCCTTTCTAACGAAACCCCTTACGGACTCTCAAGATACCTGGAAGAAGCACGTAAAGGCGCTCCTAAGATGATTACCGTGCAGAATCCGTATAGTTTATTAAATAGAAAAGATGAAGTAGGGCTTACCGAAATCATGCACAGAGAAGAGGTAGGGCATTTACCGTATTCTCCTCTTGGTTTTGGGCAGTTAACGGGCAAGTATCTTGATGGGTATCCACCCAATGCGAGAGTGACGCTATTTCCAAATTATAGTAGGTACCATAACGAAAATTCATTTGAAGCTACAAGACGTTATAAAACCATTGCCGATGCACACGGATTAAGTCTTACACAAATGTCTCTTGCTTTTGTCAATACGCGTCCTTTTGTAACCGCTAATATTATTGGGGCGACTTCCTTAGAACAGCTTTCAGAAAATATAG
>CAYGQJ010000008.1:29348-53013 GCA_964351845.1 uncultured Flavobacteriaceae bacterium
TTCATCACGCTTTATATCATTTAGGGCAAATAGCGATTACGATCAAGTTATTGATTAGGAAAGAGCTTCATGTACAGTATACTTTTTTGGCTTGGTATCGATTGAAGTCTTACATCTTATGTCTTAGTCGGGCACGACTATTTTTAGAGATCTTATCCAAACAAATGCCGCACAACATCATGTACTTTGGCGACTTTGATGATTTTGATGGTGTAGTTGTGATCTGGGATTTTACAATATTTGGAGACGATAATTCCTGTAAATCCTAATTTTTCTGCTTCGTGAATACGTTGTTCTACACGCGTTACTGGGCGAACTTCGCCAGCAAGCCCAATTTCTGCCGCAAGACACAAAGATTTATCTATCGCAATATCTACATTACTAGATAGCACTGCTGCGATGACAGCAAGATCAATAGCGGGATCGTCTACAGAAATACCTCCAGTGACATTAAGAAATACATCTTTAGCACCGAGTTTAAATCCGGCTCTTTTCTCCAAAACCGCAAGCAACATATTGAGGCGTTTTGCATTATACCCTGTGGCACTTCGTTGAGGGGTGCCGTATACTGCTGTACTTACAAGTGCCTGTATCTCAATCATGAGCGGTCGCATGCCTTCTAGTGTGGCGGCAATAGCCGTGCCGCTTAACTCTTCGTCGTTTTTTGAAATTAAGACCTCGCTAGGGTTAGATACCTCTCGCAACCCACTGCCTTGCATTTCGTAAATACCCAACTCATTGGTACTTCCAAAACGGTTTTTATGGGCTCTTAAAATACGATACACATGATTGCGATCGCCTTCAAATTGCAACACAGTATCGACCATGTGCTCTAAGATCTTTGGGCCTGCAATATTGCCATCTTTGGTAATATGCCCAATCAGGATCACAGGGGTGGCGGTCTCTTTGGCGTATTTAATAAGCTCTGAAGTGGTCTCACGTATTTGTGAGATGCTTCCGGGGCTGCTCTCTATATGATTGGTATGTAAGGTCTGTATCGAATCTATAATGACAATATCAGGTTGTATTTCTGAAATATGCCTAAAGATATGTTGTGTTTTGGTTTCGGCGAGAATATAGCATTGGTCACTATCTGGATGAATGCGATTTGCACGCATTTTTATTTGCTGCTGACTCTCTTCTCCTGAGACATACAGGGTTTTGAAGGGGAGGTTTAAGGATATTTGAAGGCAGAGGGTGCTTTTTCCAATGCCTGGTTCTCCACCTAATAACGTCAATGAGCCTGGCACAAGACCGCCACCAAGCACACGATTGAGTTCACCATTTTTGGTATCTAGCCTGATTTCGGTAGCGGTGGTGATCTCGTTTATTTTTAAAGGTTTATTGGTGCGTGTATTCGCTTTCGCGAAAGCGGTATCCTGCTTCCAATCCTTTGTGTCTGCTTTTTGAATCACTTCTTCAACAATCGTATTCCATTGTTTGCAGGCATGACATTGTCCTTGCCACTTGGCGTGTTGTGTGCCGCAATTTTGACAAAAGAAGGTCGTTTTTGTTTTAGCCATGGGTGATTTTTGCTCGATCATCGAGATTTAAGTGTTTCAAATGTATCTCGAAATCAACTGTTTTTCCTTAAAATGGTTTATAGTCTTACCCTGAGGTAATTTATAGTACTAAAATACTCGTAAATAATCTGCGGGGCAAGCTCACAAGACATTCAATAGTATATTTTTAAATTTCTGAAGTACGTTGTGAGGTATTAAATCCCCAAAAAAGGTGTTCAACTACTAAAAAATAGGTAGAAATACGTGTTTTTTGATGCGATAGCCCCCTTATATTTGTGGTATCAAAAATAATATTTGTTTTTGATAAAATATTTGATTGGGGGATTGAATATTATACAAAGAGCAGTTACTTGATAACTGCTCTTTTTTTGTTAGTGAAACGCTGTTTTGAAAAGTCCAAAGGACGCATTTAAAATAGCTAGTTAAACCTACTGACAAAGGCAGGCTAACCCTCTTTTTTAGAAGAATCTATAGATGATCACCTTTTTTATTCGGATACTCAGTTTAGCGTTTAATACCCAAAATCTGTTTTGATTTGATCTGCTTTATCAAGCATTAAATCTTTGGTTAAGAACGATATTTCTTCTAGTAAAAACGCGTTTTGGTACGTTCGCATTGCTTTTTTAGGCTCTCCAGATTTTTCAAAAGACAGTGCCATATAATAATTGCCCAGCATGGTTTCTGGATATTGTTTTCTAGCAAGTTGACCCAATTGTTCCATGTCTTCCCATTTAGATTTTTTTTCTAAGGCTTTGCCTACAGCGATGATGTCATTCACACGCATAGGATCATCGAGGCCAAAAAGTTCTTTTACGGTTGTATACTTATCAATGAGATAGGCGTAAGGAGAAGTCTCTGGTTTAAGGAGCACTTCTTTATATTCTTTTTTGCTAATAGGGCGGTATATCGAGAAGATTTCTTCGATGGCTCTTGGAATGGCTCTTCCTACTAGTGAGTAATGCGTCGCTCCTTCAAAATTGTCATAATAATACTTTAGGTTGGTGTTTGAAACCAATTTTATCTGACTATTGAGCGGTTCTATCGTTTCGCGTAAGACTCTAATGTCTTCTGTAGCAGTGGCTAGGTAATAAAATACTTTTTGTTGTGTAGCGCCCAGCCTAGCGACAAGGCGTGTTTCCATTTCTGGAGATAAATCGGGACTCAGTGATATATACCCTTGAAAAAGGGCAGGGCTTTTCATAAGATAATAATTCATAAAGTTAGCCGTAAGATCATGGCCTACCACGAGTCTGAATTGATTGGTGCGATACTTTTCATCCAGCCAAGGCATTAATTCTAGCCCTACAAATTCAAAAAAGGCGGCACCCTCATCTACAGGCAAGTAGCTTACATCGTCATAATAGGTGTCATTATCTCTTGTATCTACCTGATTAATACCCACAACAATAGCTTCGGGCATTTCTTCCCAGTAGCTGTAGTAGTCTACATTTCCCGCTACAGGCTCAAACAAGTAATCTCCGTCCAATACCACAATAACAGGATATGTTTTTTCTACATTAGACTCATAGTTACGGGGTAATTGGATTTTGAGTTGGCGTGCTCCATCGAGTTTTATAGAGGAGATTTCTTCATATTGTGTTTGTGCGCTACTTGCAAATGAGAAGCATACACATAAAAGTGATAAAAAAATGGATTTCATTAGGGCTGTTTTTAATATGTGCTCTAAAATACAAAATTTTATTAGCGAAACTCAATATTGAGAAGTCTGTAAGACGCGCTCAATAGTGTACGTTGCGCTAATCCCGCTTTTTGTAAGGAGTCTAGATGTAATATTATCTTTTAGTTGCTTTTTTAGCCTAGAGATTATCTTGAAATATATTATTTTTTTTTGCGACGTATCACAAATACGTAAAGAGCAAAGAGTCCTCCTATAACGATATTAAAAATGGTTTGTGTTCCCCAGATGATAGAGCCAAAAGCTCTTCCATCTGCGTCTGTATACCCAAAAAAAGCAAAAACGGCGACCATCGCTATAGGATAGGCCCCCATACCAGCATTGGTCGCGCTCATGGCAAAAGCACCGATGACAAAAGCAGCAAGAGTAACGCCCATGGATACTCCCTGGAGTCCAGGAACGGTGAGGGTTACAATCCAAAACATAGCGATATACATCGACCAAATAAACAAGGTATGGAAGATGAACGCTGCATTTTTCTTCATTGATAAAATACTTTTTACGCCTTCTAAGATGCCTAAGCCGAAGGTGCGAACTTTAACAATAAACGGATGGGATGATCTTTTAAGAATACGTAGCCCTATAATTCCAAGTACTAAAAGGACGGCAAGCCCTACGATAGAAGGAATGGGATTTGCTTCTCTTTTAAAATAATCAATAAGTGTTGTAGATTGAAGTATCACGGCAGTTACCATAATCAAAATCAGCATAACGAGGTCTGCGATACGCTCTGATACGATGGTTCCAAATGCTTTTTCAAAAGGGATCTTGTCTGTGCGTTGTATGGAGACAGCACGTAAAACTTCACCAGATCGTATCACAAACGTATTAGCAAAATAGCCTGTCATAACCGCAGCGAGACTATTGCCTAGTTTGGGTGAATACCCCATAGGTTCTAGTATAAACTTCCAACGATAGGCTCTTGAGAGATGGCTTAACATGGAAAAAACAAAAGAAATGACAATCCACAATGGATTTGCATTTTTTATAGTAATCCACAAGTCAGTTCTTTCTTGTGGGCTCATTTTTCCTAGCCAAAACCACATTAAAAAAACACCCAGTGCGAGTGGGAGTATAATTTTAAGTGCTTTTATCGCTTTTTTATAAGCCACTGGCTTATTTTAATAAGTTTGTGTTTTCGTCTGGAAAACAAAGCGTAGGTTTAAACTTTTTGGCTTCGTCAAAATCCATAAAGGCATAAACGATGAGTATTAAGATATCGCCTTTGGACACTTTTCTAGCAGCAGCACCATTTAAGGTAATCTCACCACTGTTTCTAGGGCCAGGAATCGCATAGGTTTCTAAACGTTCTCCGTTAGTCACATTTACAATCTGAACGCGTTCTCCTTCTATGACATTTGCAGCATCCATAAGATCTTCGTCTATGGTGATGCTTCCTATATAATGTAATTCAGCTCCTGTTACTTTAACACGGTGAATTTTAGATTTTACAACATTTACTAGCATGGGGCAAATATAGGTATTTTAATTAATTGCCATATTGTCTATGAGACGTATTTCGCCTGCAAAAGCAGCAATAAAGGCTCGGTATTTTTGATGGGTACGCTTTCGCGAAAGCGGTCTCAGATTCTTACTATTTGAGATTTCAAAATATTCTAGGGTAAGGTGTGGATTGTTTTCAAATTGAAGGGTGACCCATTCTCTATGTGCTCGAGCACTTTTGGCATCAAAATCTTTTTTTACCTGGCGAAGTATTTTGTATATAAAGGTAGCTTCTTCTAGTTGTTGGGACGTAAGTCTCGCATTACGACTGCTCATAGCAAGGCCGTTTTCTTGTCTATGAATAGGACATCCTGTTATTTTAAGAGGTAATTTCTCTATTTCAACAAGTTTTTTGACAATAAGTAACTGCTGATAATCTTTTTCTCCAAAAAAGGCTTCATCGGGAGTTACTTGTCTAAAAAGGTGATTTAGAACTGTACCAACCCCGTCAAAGTGTCCAGGACGATGCGTGCCTTCCATCACGGTTTCAATTCCTTTAAAATTATAGTGTTTTGATATCACCAATTCTCCATACACCTCTTGAGGTGTAGGTGCGTAAATGATCACGCTATCTCCGTAGGTGCTTAAAAATGAGGCGTCTTCGTCAAGAGTGCGAGGGTATTTTTCTAAATCAGTTGTGTTGTTAAATTGAGTAGGATTTACAAAAATACTTACGACAATGTAGGGATGACGTTCTAATCCAAAGGCAATAAGTGATGCATGACCTTGGTGTAAAGCCCCCATTGTTGGGACAAAACCAATAGAAGAATTTTGTTCTTTTTTCTCTGAAACATATTTAGCTATTTCAGTTTTTGTTTTTATTATGTTCACTTTACCAAAAAATTAACGCCTGCAAACTTACTATATTAAAGGCAGATTGCATAAAATTTAGTATTTTTGCGTGTTTTTACACATAAAAAATAATCAATAATTTTATATATGAAAGATAAGAGGATATTATACGTGTCATCTGAAGTTATACCTTATCTACCAGAGACCGAAATTGCCTCTATGTCGTTTGAAGCTCCTCAAATGGTAAATTCCAAGGGGGGACAAATACGCATTTTTATGCCTCGCTATGGCAATATCAATGAGCGCAGGCACCAACTACATGAAGTAATACGCCTTTCAGGAATGAACTTAGTCATTAATGACTTTGATATGCCTCTTATTATAAAAGTAGCCTCTATACCCAAAGAACGTATACAGGTGTACTTTATAGATAATGAGGAGTACTTTAAGAGAAAAGCAACTTTTACGGATGAGGAAGGAAATTTATTTCCTGATAATGATGAGCGCGCTATCTTTTTTGCAAAAGGAGTCGTAGAAACCGTAAAGAAATTAAATTGGTCTCCAGATATTATTCATGTTCACGGATGGTTAGCATCCTTATTACCATTATATCTTAAGAAATATTATGCTAGTGAGCCTTTGTTTAGCCAAAGTAAGATAGTATCATCGATATACAATCAAGGGTTTGAAGGATCATTAAACAAAGAGATGATCAATAAGATTGCTTTTGATGGCATTGACACCGAAAGTATCACTGAGTTACAGGATCCTACTTACGAGAACCTCATGAAGGTGGTTATAAAGAATTCTGATGCCGCTATTATAGGGTCTTCAGAGTTACATGAGAATCTTGCTAAGATACTTAACACATCCAAAATTCCTGTTTTACCTTACAAGAAGAAAGAGGAATTTCCACAAGCGTACGAAGAATTTTACACTACCAAAGTACTAGATTAAAAAAACTATGAAGATTTATAATTATATAAGACAAGGCTTAGTGGCCTTTATCTTTGTATTTGCATGTATTGCCTGCGAAGAAGAATTAGGGGAAGTTGGGACTGGTATCGTTGGTTCAGTAAACTTTGACACCTTTGAGGTTGATGATATAGACGTTATTGCCTATAGTATGAATTATCCAGAAGGTGTTCAAACCAATGGTGCGCCTGTAGGTGTTGTAGGTGTTTATAATGACCCCGTATATGGTAGAACAACAGCTTCTTATTTATCACAAGTAGGGCTTTCAAGAACAGGTCCAGAGTTTGGAGATAATGTAGTGGTTGATAGTGTCATATTTACACTTCCGTATTTTGCTAGACAAATAGCGGTAGATGAAGATGGAAATAACACGTATGAGTTAGATTCTATATTTAGAAACACTGGTGGAATTACATTATCTGCATACCGATCAAATTTTTTCTTAAACAATCTTGATCCTTCGACAAACTTTGAAGATCCTGAAATTTATTTTTCTAATGATGTTCCAAACTTTCAAGGGGTAGAAGGTGATTTACTTTTTCAAGTAAACGAATTTGTGCCACAAGCAGATGAGATCATTCTAACCGAAGTAACTTTTGATGAAGATGGAGAACCTGTTTTGGATGAGGAAGATAACGTAGTTAAAGAACTTTCAGAACGAATCTCACCTGCGTTGAGGTTATCACTAGATACAAATTACTGGAACACCAATATTATCCAACAAGAAGGGCAAGATGTGCTTTTAAATATAAATACGTTTAATGATTATTTTAGAGGTATTTATTTCAAAGCAGAAGATGCAGATAATGATGGAAACTTATTTTTGTTTGATTTTAATCAAGCCAATATTACGATTTATTACACCTTTGAAGGTGATGATGACTCTGGAGAGCCTGGAGAGCCAACTAATGATGGATTTGGTGATATCTCTTTAAACTTTAGCGGTGTAAGTGTCATAGATTATCAAAATCAGTTTGATCCATCTATTGTCAATGCCATTGAAAACTCTAACACAACGACAGGAGAAGAAAATTTATATCTAAAAGGAGGAGATGGTAGTATTGCTATTATAGAACTTTTTGGACCAGATTTTGACGGAGATGGGGTTGCAGATCAATTGGAAATACTACGTGACTGTAGCAATATTATTATTAATGAAGCCAATCTAACATTTTTTGTAGATCAAGATGACTTAGGTGTTGGAGGAGGTGCATTAGAGCCAGAAAGAGTTTTTATGCTTGATTTTGATAATAATAGTTTATTATTTGATGGTGTTATAGACAACACAGCAGGTAACAATGGTCCTGTTGATACAAGAACAAACCATTTAGGAAGGCTTGTCAGAGAAGTAGAAGGCGATGAGTCAAGCTTAGGACAGAGTTATAGGGTGCGAATTACACAGCACGTAAATAACATTATTAAAAATGACTCTACGAATGTTAGATTGGCATTGTCTGTTTCACAAAATGTAACTGTAGACAACACCTCTATAATAGCAGGCACTGGAGATATAGATAACGCTCAAAGAGTACCTGTTTCTAGTGTGATCTCTCCAGAAGGGACTATTCTTCATGGTAATTTAAGTGCAGATGAAGCCAAAAAATTAAAATTAAGAATATTCTATACATTAACAGAAGATATAGATCCTGATAGTCCTTGTGGTCAAATACTAGGCTTAGATAATTAAATAACATATAACAAATAGTATAGTATGTGCGGAATTGTTGGTTACATAGGATATAGAGATGCGTACCCTATTATATTACAAGGATTACAACGTCTTGAGTATAGAGGGTATGACAGTGCTGGAATAGCACTATATGATGGTAAAAATCTCAAACTATCAAAAACAAAAGGAAAGGTTGAAGATTTGAAAAACCGTTTAGAAAGTGAAATTTCTACAGACGGTAGTATAGGAATTGGTCATACAAGATGGGCTACACATGGTGTGCCTAATGATATTAACTCACATCCACATATTTCTAATTCTGGGAATTTGGTGATTATTCATAACGGGATTATAGAAAATTATGACCCGTTGCGTAAAGAGCTTATCAACAGAGGGTATACATTTTCATCAGATACAGATACAGAAGTACTTGTTAACTTGATTGAGGATGTAAAGATCAAAGAGGATGTAAAGTTAGGAAAAGCTGTACAGATAGCACTTAATCAAACAGTTGGGGCTTATGCTATCGCTGTGTTTGATAAAACAAAGCCTAATGAAATTGTGGTAGCTCGCTTAGGGAGTCCGCTAGCTATAGGGGTAGGTGAAAATGAGTTTTTTATTGCTTCTGATGCCACTCCTTTTATTGAGTACACAAATAATGCAATTTACCTTGAAGATGGAGAGATGGCAGTTGTACGCGATCAAAAAAAGTTAAAAATACGTAAGATTAAAGATGATTCTCTTGTAGATCCATATATTCAAGAACTTCAATTAAATCTTGAGCAAATAGAAAAAGGAGGGTATGATCATTTTATGCTTAAAGAGATTTATGAGCAACCTGATGCTATTACAGACACCTTTAGAGGGCGTATGCTCGTTGATGAAGGGATTATAAGAATGGCAGGGATTGATGATAATCTTGATAAGTTTTTAAATGCCCGTCGTATTATCATCGTTGCATGTGGTACTTCTTGGCACGCTGGTCTAGTTGCTGAGTATATTTTTGAAGAATTTGCACGTATTCCTGTAGAGGTAGAGTATGCTTCTGAGTTTAGATATAGAAATCCTATTGTTTATAAAGATGATGTTGTTATTGCAATTTCTCAAAGTGGAGAAACTGCAGATACGATGGCTGCCATTAAATTGGCTAAAGATCAAGGTGCTTTTGTTTTTGGAGTATGTAATGTTGTAGGGTCTTCTATCTCAAGAGAAACGCATGCGGGTGCCTACACCCACGCAGGTCCAGAAATAGGTGTTGCATCTACAAAGGCATTCACCACGCAGATTACGATTCTTACGTTAATTGCTTTGAAATTAGCAAAACACAAAGGAAAACTTTCAAATTCTGAATTTAGAGCCTATTTACAAGAGCTGGAACGTATTCCTGCTAAAGTAGCGAAAGCTTTAAAGTCAAATGAGCAGGCAGAATATGTCGCATCACAATATAAAGATGCATCTAATGCATTGTATTTAGGACGAGGATACAACTTCCCAGTAGCACTAGAGGGAGCGCTTAAGCTTAAGGAGATTTCATACATACACGCAGAAGGATATCCTGCTGCCGAAATGAAGCATGGCCCTATTGCCTTGATTGATGAGCAAATGCCTGTCGTGGTTATTGCTACCAAAAAAGGACATTATGAGAAAGTTGTAAGTAATGTAGAAGAAATTAAGGCGCGAAGCGGAAAGATCATCGGTATTGTTACAGAAGGAGATAAAGAGGTTAAAAAACTGGCAGATCACGTGATTGAAATTCCAGAAACATTAGAGCCGTTTACACCACTTCTTGCAACCATTCCATTACAATTACTATCATATCATATTGCTGTAATGTTAGATAAGAATGTAGATCAACCTAGGAATTTAGCAAAATCGGTGACTGTAGAATAGCAGTTATGATCACCAAGATATATAAAAAGCCCGCTATCAAAGCGGGCTTTTTTGTGAGCAAATTTTAATTATTTTGATTTTTTATGCTATCAATTAATGTTTTAGGCTTTTAGTAATCTCCTCAAGGGCTTCCTTCTCATCGCCCCACCCTTCACTGATTAATGCATCGCCGCCTGTATCATAATGTAAAAACCAAGATTCTATGATGTCTTTTGCTTTGCTGTATTTTTCTAGAAATTGGGCGTACGTAGTTGCATCTATAATACGTTTTTTAGGATCGTTAGGAACGCAAATGACTTTGTAGTCGTATTCTCCTTGGTCTAGTAGCTTAAGCATGCCTATGGGAATAGCTTCTATAATAGTTCCTGTGGGGAGTGCCTCTGAAATTAATAAGATGTCTAGAGCATCTCCATCACCTCCTAGTGACCGGTCTGAGAGCGTAGATGGGATAAACCCATAATTTGCAGGATAGGGAAGAAAGGGAATGATGCGGTCCGTTCCATTTCTTTGATCTATTTCAAAGGTTTTGGTTTCAGTATTAAACTCTATCTTTTTGTTAGTGCCTCCTGGGATTTCAATCACACAATGTAAAGCGCCATTTTCTGAAAATGTAGGTGTACTGTAGATGTCTTTCGTCGTCGTACAGTTGATAAGGAGTAGTGAGGTAACTAATAAGCAAAGAATACGTAAGATCATATATTTAAAGATTAAGCGCTTTTAAAACGCTGGCTTTATAGGTTTGCCCTATGGGTATTGTATGGGTGTCTAATAGTATTTGATTTCCCGAAAGGTGATTTAATCTATTTAGATTTATGCTAAATGATTTGTGTGTACGGATGAAATAAGCAGGGAGATTTTCTGTAAATTTAGAAAACGTACTATGCGTAACAATGATCTTTTCTTCTAAAACTACTTTTACATAATCTCCATAGGCTTCTATGTATTGGATATTTTTAAAAAAGACTTTATGCAATATTTTATTTTCTTTTAGTATCACAAATGTATCTGCATTTTCTATTTGAGTTCTGTTACTTATTACTTTATGGATGGCTTTTAGAAAACGGTCATACGCAATAGGTTTCAATAGGTAATCAATGGCATTGACCTCAAATCCGTCTAATGCATACTGAGGATATGCCGTTGTAAAGATGACCGCAGGAGGATATTGCAATTCTCTATAAAAATCTAAGCCTGATTGTTGAGGCATATTAATATCTAGAAATAATAAGTCAATAGCTCCGTGTAGTTGTAAATATTTGAAAGCTTCAGAAGTGTTGCTGCAGGTTTGCTTTAATGTTAACACTTTAGTGTCTTTAATAAAATGCTGTAGCACACGTTGAGAAGACAACTCGTCGTCAATAATGAGGCAGTTTATGTTCTTGTCTTTAGTGTTGCTCATCGGTAATCTCAATAGTTACTTTAAAAGTATCTGCGGTGTTATCAATCGTAAATGTGTGTTGTTTTGGATATACCAAAAGTAAGTTATTCTTTAGATTTTCTAGACCTACACCAGAATAGGTGGTATCTAGCGTATTCTTACCCATAGGGTGTGTCGTATTACTTATTTCAAACCTAAATTGATGTTTATGTTGTGAGAGATAAATGTGTATCTTTTCTGGAGTATTATTATCTATAATCCCATGTTTATAGCTGTTTTCCAATAAAGGTAATAGTAACATTGGATACATCTTAAAATTCTCATTTTCAATGGTTATTTTAAAATCTACACTGTCAGAGGTTTGTATTCTATATTTCTGAAAAGAAATATAGTTTTGAAGTAATGTTATTTCATCTTTTAAAGAGACACGCTCTGTGTCTGAATCATAAATCACATACCGTAACACATCAGACAACTCTACAATGGCGTTGGTAATATGTGCGTCTTTTTCAAGCGCCATTGCGTAAATCACATTTAAAGAATTAAATAAAAAATGAGGATTTATTTGTGATCGCAAAGAAGACAGTTGCGTTTGTATGTGTTGGTTTTCAAGTTTTAGCGTTTTGTTTTCTAAGGTGTTAAAATGAAACCAATCTTCTGCTAGTTTTAAAAGTGTTGTCGCTATCAAAAAGATACTAAAAATGGTATACCCATTGGTTTTTGACACATAAGAAATAAAGAAAAAGTCAGGAAATAGGCGGTCTAATACAGACTGAAAAAACAACAGATATAAGGTCGAAAAACAGAATAGATTACAAATAAATAAAATAATATACATACTGTATTTTTCGAGCTTTAAAAATTTTGGAATCAGTAGGTAAAAATTTAGACTCACAGGCATTGCCATAAAAAGTAAGAATATAATCGTGTATATGTAATCAACTTTAATAGGGGATTTCCCTTTTGAAAAAATAAAAAGGAGAATCACAAATGCAAGTAACCACAGCACACTATTAAAAATGAGT
Source organism: uncultured Flavobacteriaceae bacterium (assembly GCA_964351845.1). Lineage (GTDB taxonomy): Bacteria > Bacteroidota > Bacteroidia > Flavobacteriales > Flavobacteriaceae > Dokdonia. The sequence goes on from CAYGQJ010000008.1 coordinate 41,800, forward strand.
GGTCTGTGGTAATTACTTTTTTTTATAAGTGTATCAAAATTAAAAGGATGCATTTTGAATAGTATCGTTGTTTAAATTGTGTTTTTAGTTAATGTTAATGCGTCTGAAGACTTCCATTTGTCTTCAATAGAAGCGGTGAGGTATTTCTTTAAAAAAGCAGAAAGCTCTTGTGATGATGCCGTTAGTAAAAGCGCTTCTTCAGGACCTACAAGTTCATGTTTTAAACGAAGTTTGTCAGCATTAAATAAGTTTTTGATACGTTCTTCCGAGAGCCATGAAAAAGAGGCTTGCTGAGTGGAATTCATATCTAGTTTTGCGACCGAGTGTGTTTTTACAAGATGTTCTGCGGCTAGATGATTAATACTCTCGGTATCAAATTCAAAAGGAATAAAATCTAGAAAATACTGTCCCTCTATTTGAAAAGGCATGGCAATAAAGACGACTTCTTTCTCTTTTTTCACATAATTGACCATATATCCATCTTTGTAGGCTTCAAAGGCTTTTTTTTCATCGTCAGATATTTCAATGTTTTCTTTTCGCTCTTTTATGAATTGTTCTTTCATGGAAACTACATCCCAAACGCCTCCTTTTTGGTCTGTCCATGTACCAATAAGTTTTTCATTATAAGAGAGGTCCCCTTTTGTATAAAAGGGCTGAATGGATTTTACAATACACGAACTAAAAAGTAAAACCGATGCTACTAAAGTGATTGCTTTTAATTTCATAGTGTTTGATTTTATAAGTTTTAGCTAAACTCATCATTCTTACTTCATTCAGCAACAAATTTCGACAAACGCAACGCAACGCATGCCAAACAAAATTTTGACATTAGTAATCCTTCTGTAAAGTAGGTAAATAATAGATTAAGGTATACAAAGATACTTAACTAGACTGCTGGTGATGTATGAGGTCAATACCTCTTACGTATTTTGAATTTTTGGATAAGCGAGCAGAAAGTGTTTGTGTCAATTTTCGGCTTTCTTTATCATCAGCTACTTTGTATTTTAATTCTAAAACCACATCAGGGAGTTGTGCCTTGGTCATTGTATACGCGCTAAAATGAGGATTGTAAAAAGCCATATTATAATCTATGGTGATTCTATATTTCTCACAATCTGAAAGAAAATACCTGCGCTCATAAGAGTTGTAAAGCGAAGGCGTGAGATTACTCAATTTTAAAGCAAGTTCTTGGGTATGGTTTTTACCTAGGTCTTGACGAATGACTTCTTGCATTTCTGCGAGCGGTTGATTGTGAAGATTGTAGGTGTTTCCGCTTAAAGCGAAAGACAACTTATCTCCCACAGCGCCGTGTTTTTTCTTGATTTCAAGTATGGGGTTGCTTATGCTTTCAAAGGCGTCGCCATACCATCGAAGGCGATACTTATCCCGTTTTTCATCGCCAGATACATTTTGATGATAAAAACTCATCGATTGATCGTCATAATAAATATTATTGACGGTACGCCGGTGAAAAATTTCGCGAAAGCAAAAAGAATTCGCAAGAACAACCGTTTCTATAAGGTCTTCAGGAGTGATGCCTTCATACAGGAACTTGCGCTCGTATCTATGATTGTTGTTAGCGACTGCTTTTCCCATATTCCTTTCCATACATTTGGTCAATCACATTATTAGACACGGTTTTTACAGCAACATTATCTATGACGAGGCTAGATCTATTTTCTATGAGGTAGTCCAGCTCATTATTCTGTAATGTCAGTTTTGAAATTTGGATAGAAGCGACCCCATATTCAGATTTTTTTTGAAATGCTGAGATCCCTAATCGCGTATCTATAATACGGAGATTGGTAAGGTTTATTTTTGAAAGATCTTTGCTTACCACACCTATTTCACCGCCAGAGACGTTTATGTTTTCTCCAGTGATCGTACTATTTTCACCAGCACTTATCGCCTTATCTGAGGGGTTTTTTATCGTGATATCTTTGAGGGTTAGACTTGATCCAGAGACATCAATACCATCATTTCCTGAGTTTATAAAGGTACAGCGCTCTAGGGTTCCAGTGACAAAATCACCATCAAAAGCATCAGACTGCGTTCCTTTAAAGGCTGTGTCTGTCATCGTAAAGGAAGACCGTATAATATTGAGTCCGTCCTCACAACGGTTGCTTGAAAATGTAGTGTGGGTAATGGTGACATCACTTTCGTGAAAGTTAACCGCACCCGAAACCGACCATATTGCAGAGTTGGGATTAGATAAGTTATTAAAGCGGCAATGCGTTAATTTTGATGTTGCTGAAGCGTTTGTGATAAATATCCCACCACCTGTGTTATCTGAAGAATCAAATACAATAGGGTTTTCCTCTGTTCCTACCGCCGTAATAGAGGCGTTGGATATGATAGAGGCATTGTTTTTAATGTCCAAATAAAACCCAGGAGAGATGATAATTTTATACCCCGGAGGAATGATCAGATTTTGCGATAATGTATGTTTTCCAGATGTAAAAGAAAGCAATGAGTCTTTTGTTTTTTCTATAAAATTAAACTGATCAAAATTGGGTGTTCTAAATTTCTTGTATGCGATGATACTCTCGTCGAGTTGCTCATTCTTTCCGTAGGGACTTATAGGCGTCTGTTGATCTAATTTCAAACCGTCAAGATGGTGGGTGATGACCAGTTTTTGGACGTCTTTTGGATATTGGAAAGCACCTTTTTTATTTTTTTTTGAGACAAACGCGTTGATGAACGACGTGTTCAGTTCAAAATCTACAATTTTATAACCCCCTGTAGCGATCACTTCTACAGATGGGTTTACACTTAGTTTTCTTCCGTCTTTATGAGATAGGTCTTTAATCACTATAGGATACGCTGCTAGATTCTGAATCCCAATAGACATTGATGTATCCGTATACGAAATTAAACTAGGTGTGATTTGGGCGGCAGGTTGTATTAGTTTTTTTATGTAGTTACTGTTATATTCTAAAACGCTTTCATCAAAAAAGTCTAAATACTCAGCATATAAAGCGAGTCTATACCGATTCAAATCATCTGTATAGGTAGACATAAACCCATCAATATAGTCGGAACTGCTTACTAATTGTAGCTTTTTAAGCAACTCCTTTTCGTACAAAGGATCTGATTCAGAAAAAGGGAAAGGTCTCATGTTTTCTAACTTGAGTCCGCTATTTGAGTCATACGATATAGGCTCTAACTTTCCTGTGATGGGGTTATAGTAAATTCTTAAGTTGTGCCATACCAATGCGTGATTTCCTCCAAATAAATAAGAAAGCGCCACAAAGGTGGTAAGTTTATCTAGGTCAAATACTTCAGAAATTTTATATTTTTCTTGGCGAAGCCCTTCCAAAAGATCTTTGGCTGTATTAAATTGTTTGGAAAGATTGGGGTCAGAGAGCACCTTATTCTCATTAAAAACGCGAATAGGCGCATTTTTTAAATCCCTTAACGGTTTGGAATAGGTGTTGTGATCAAGGTTGAAGTGTTGTTCTTTTTTGGTGTCTCCCCAAAACAATGACTCATCAAAAGCTAAGATAAGACCTTCTCGTTTTTTGTTGTTTTCAATGAGTATTTTATCAAAAGATTCTTCCAAGGCCATAATCCCGACAGGAATATCTTGTGTTGCCGTATCATCTTTAATCTTAATGTGTACATCTACAAAATCATATCGGAGCCCTATAATCCCTTGATCTTTTAAAACCTTATTGTATAGCCATTCCCATAGATAGTTACGAACTTTAGGATGTTGAATAGAAAATTTACGCATTCCTTTTGTCGTCGCTTCATTATCCATGATGATGCGATACGACCATTTTTTTTCATCTAGTAAATGGTCTGGCCAATCTCCTTTAAGTCGAAACTCCATAGGGTTTTTCTCTCCCCCATTAAAAGAAATATCTCCCTTAATAAGATCATCATTGCCAGAACTTAACACACCTATTTCTATCGCTTCATCTCTTTTTTTGCGTAGCTTTTCAAAGTCTTTCTTCTTCGTGTAAATAAGGATGCTATCTAATCCTGTATATAGTTCAACAACAGGAATGTCTTGAGGGATTATTTTTTTTAAGTCTAGTGATCTATCTACACCAGGTTTGAACCTGCCGGTATTCAAATACTTAATATCTTTTATAGGGATGGTCGTGCCTACATAATCTCTACTAGAAAGATCCTTTTGAAACATATGATAGGTAGTTCCATTTACTGTTATCACCTTAGGGATTTGGAAAAAATCTGAATTCGCAAATTTTGCATTTCCTTTAAGTCGTGTGCTGTCTTTTATGTAAATGTGTAAAAAGAAATTATCTGAAATCTCTCTACCTTCAAGGGTACCTTTATATGCATATACAATTTTGGGTGTTCCGGATTTATTGACTAGATACACAGAAACATCACTGTCATTATATAATCGATACTCACTAGAGGTAACGAGTGATTCATAATCTACGGTTAAGTTTTTTATAACAGTAGGGTTGTTGATGTCTATCTTTTTGCTGGAAGAGGTTTGTGTAGAAGGGTTTGTGTAAAGCACAAAAAAACTCAAAACACCTACCGCTAGTATGGCAACTATCGTAGATGATTTTACTTTTGATGTGGTGTTATTTTTAATTTTCATTTAAATAGCGTGTGGCTTTAATTAAAGGGTGTTGTCTATAAAAGTAACATCCACTTTAGGATCTATGGCTATCAGTTTTGAATTGATCGTATTCAAATCTTCAAGCGAAGTGACCTTCACCAAAAAATTAATAGCAATAGCACGTTCTTGATGTTTTATTCTTTTTACTTCGAGTTGCACAGTGTTGGTACTGATAGCATCGCTTATTTTTTCTATAAGGGCTGTTTTTTGATCCGGATCACATTCAAGGTTGACCAATAGATTTTGAGTAATAGAAGCGCTTCCGCTTTTGTGTTGTAATACCACAATACCCATTAAGAGTATAAATCCAATAATCGTAGGAAGTAATTGGTTTGCACCCATTCCTAGACCTATTGCAATGGCCATAAAAAAGTAGCCTAACTCTTCGGGTTCTTTAATAGCCGTCCTAAAACGTACAATAGATAAGGCTCCAACAAGACCTAAGGATAAGGCTAGTGATGATTTTACGATAGATATAATGATAAAAGTAGTAAGACCTACAATCATTAAAACCTTAGAAAGCTGTGCTCTATTAGAGATAGATTGTCCATATTTATTATAGATCACAGAAAGTATATACAATAGTGCGGCACACAATAGAATATATGCGACATAGTTTGTAGGAGAAAAGGAATCTTCAAAGTTTAAAGAAAACTGGTTTAGAAATTTATCCATAAAGGAAGGGTATGTAAAATTATGATTAAGCGAATGTAAATTTATTTGCCCAAAAGAACTAAAAATATGGCAAATTTCCTTTGTTTTAGGCATGTATTGCCTTCATAGAAGTCATTTTTATGATAAATAAAGAAGCCTGTAGGTGTTGAGTTTAGGTACGCTTTCGCGAAAGCAAAAACAGCCTCCTGAAAATTAAATAAAATACGCTTTTATATAAAGAAGAAAACAGTATCTTTGCGCCGTGAAAAACGAAGAATTTTTCATCATATATTTTGCTAAACATTAAATAGTTAATAATGTCAAAAGTTACAGGTAAAGTTGCACAAATCATTGGCCCTGTTGTAGACGTAGCGTTTGCAAGCGGAGCTGAATTACCGAAAATTTACGATTCACTAGAAGTGACCAACTCAGATGGAACGCTATTAGTTCTTGAAGTTCAATCACATATCGGTGAGAACACAGTACGTACCATATCAATGGATTCTACAGACGGATTAAGCCGTGGAGTAGACGCTATAGCTACGGGAGCACCTATTCAGATGCCTATCGGAGATGATATTTATGGACGTCTTTTTAACGTAATTGGAGATGCCATTGATGGTATCGGTAACTTGCCAAAAGCAGGTGAAGCAGGACTTCCTATTCACCGTAGCGCACCAAAATTTGAAGATTTATCAACCTCTACCGAAGTACTTTTTACAGGTATTAAAGTAATTGACCTTATCGAGCCTTATGCAAAAGGAGGTAAGATTGGATTATTTGGAGGAGCTGGAGTAGGAAAGACCGTTCTTATCCAGGAGTTGATTAACAATATTGCAAAAGGACACGGAGGACTTTCTGTATTTGCAGGAGTTGGAGAACGTACACGTGAAGGAAATGACCTTTTGAGAGAAATGCTTGAGTCTGGTATTATCAAATACGGAGACGACTTTATGCATTCTATGGAAGATGGAGGATGGGATCTTTCTAAAGTTGATAAAACAGCGATGAAAGACTCAAAAGCAACTTTCGTATTCGGACAAATGAATGAGCCTCCTGGAGCGCGTGCTCGTGTAGCACTTTCAGGATTGACCATTGCTGAATATTTCCGTGATGGAGCAGGAGAAGGACAAGGAAAAGACGTACTTTTCTTCGTAGATAACATCTTCCGTTTTACACAAGCAGGTTCTGAGGTATCTGCACTTCTTGGACGTATGCCATCTGCAGTAGGATACCAACCTACACTTGCAACAGAGATGGGAGCGATGCAAGAGCGTATTACTTCGACAAAAAGAGGATCTATTACATCTGTACAAGCGGTTTACGTACCTGCAGATGACCTTACCGATCCAGCACCAGCAACAACGTTTGCTCACCTTGATGCAACCACAGTACTTTCACGTAAGATTGCTGAGCTAGGTATTTACCCAGCGGTAGATCCATTAGATTCTACCTCTCGTATTCTTACTGCAGACATTCTAGGAGCAGAGCATTATGATTGTGCACAGAATGTAAAAGAGTTATTACAACGATACAAAGAACTTCAAGATATCATCGCGATCCTTGGTATGGAAGAACTTTCTGAAGAAGATAAAATGGCCGTTGGACGTGCACGTCGTGTACAACGTTTCTTATCTCAACCATTTCACGTTGCAGAGCAGTTTACAGGAATCCCAGGGGTATTGGTAGATATTAAAGAAACGATCAAAGGATTTAATATGATTATGGATGGAGAGTTAGATCACCTTCCAGAAGCAGCTTTCAACCTTAAAGGAACGATCGAAGAAGCAATTGAGGCTGGAGAAAAAATGCTTGCAGAAGCATAATTAAGAATAGAGTTGTACGTCAATAAGTACGCATAACTCTGTACGAAACACTCATAACTTAAAAAGTATGTATTTAGAAATCGTAACACCAGAAGCATCATTAGTCAAAGGAGAAGTAATTTCTGTTACGGTACCTGGCGTACATGGAGAATTCCAAATGCTAAACAATCACGCTGCCGTTGTATCTCTTTTGATGGAAGGTAAAGTGAAGTTTGACGGAAGCCCTGAGATTACAGAAGGTTTTGAAGATAAATTTGTAAAAGAAAGCGACGGTAAATGGTCACTAGCCATTACAAGCGGAACTTTAGAAATGAATAATAATAAAGTGATTGTATTAGCAGATTAATTCTGACCCGTATAATCTAAATTGGTATATTTAATCCCTGCTTATTCAAAGCAGGGATTTTTTTATGTTTCTGAGTAATCCATTTCCTTTTATAAAATCATTTCGCCACCAGTTTTTAATTGGTAGTGCCTTAGGTTTTTTTGTTGCATTCCTTATTATTTTTCTGGAGCCTATGGGGGCAAATAATTATTCGAACCCATACAAAAACCTATACTTTGCGGGCTATGGAGTGCTTGTTTTTTTAAGTTATTTGCTTTTTGTTTTTCTGTCAAATGTCTACATGCACTTTCTAAAAATATGGAACTGGCTTGAAGAAATTTTATTTTCATTTCTGCTGATTTCAACAGTAATTATCATCACCTTTTTTTACACAGAGATTTTTATTAATAAACGGACAGAAGACCTAAATTTAGAGGTTTTTTTATGGTGGTATAAAAGTATGTTTCTAGGGTTTGGAATCATCACGAGTATTTTAATGATTGTACTTAGGCGTTATTATGGTATAAAACCTCTTCTGTCAGAAAAGGGAGAAGTTTTAGAGAGGATTCATACTAAAGCAGTAGTACAGGAAATAATGATCAAAGGAATCCTTAAAAAGGATTTTTTTAAATGTATACCCGACGATATATTATATGTAAAATCTGAGGATAATTATGCGCTTATTTATTATCTAACACCGCAAGGTATTAAAGAAAAAATGTTGCGTAGCACATTGAAACATATGCATAATCAATTACCTGGCTTTCTAAAAGTTCATAGGTCATTTCTTGTAAATCCTATACATATCAAAGAACTTAAAGGGAATGCTCAAAATGGAAAGCTATATTTAAGCGGAGTCGATACGCCGATCACAGTTTCTAAAACCTACTTTGAAGGGTTGAGAAAAGGAATAATTTCGTGACAAAACACTATGTTTTAACCACAGAAAGTACACGTTTACCCCAAATATACAGCCGTCGCGTCAATTTTTTTGAAGACATATAGAGAGTCTATTTATTTGTTGTCAAATACAATAGATATGAAGCGATTTTTAAAACTTACAAAGCGATTTTTTTTCCTTTTACTACTAGCATGCATAGTGGCAATACTATATATAAGATTCACTCGACTAACGGATGAGGTCATGTATCAAATGGGTGGGGCTACTTACAATACATACATAACCGATTTAAGCCACGAAGAATTTTTTTATAAAGTAGGAGATGATGTAAGCTTGCATGCCGTACTTTTTAAGCCAGATTCTATGCCCCCTATAGGAACCATTATTCACTTTCCCGGAGGAGGCATGCACATACCCACATCTGAACAATCGTATCAACCTTTTTTAGAAAAGGGTTTTCAAATAGTTAATTACGAACGTAGAAGCCTTGGGCAATCTACAGGAGTTGCAGATAACTCAAAAGAACTATTGGAAGATGCATTATATGTTTTTGATCAGGTAGTGCAGCTTCCTCATATTAAAAACATGCCTATCATTTTATGGGGCCAGTCTATGGGAGGGCCTTACGCTACATCGGTAGCGGCGGTAAATCAAGATAGAATTAACGGACTTATTTTGGAAGGGACCTTTTCGTCTTTTCCAGATATAGGAAAAGAGTTCGCTCATGTTTTGCATTTAGAGCGGATGAGTTGGGTAGCTCCAATACTCATGAATAATGACTTTCCTGTGGACGAGGTTATTAAAGAGATAACGATACCTACAATTATCATACATAGCACAAAAGACGATACAGTCCCTTACGAACTGGGAGAGAAAATTTACAAAGCCTCAAATAAAGAAAATACTGAATTTTGGACAGTAGATTCTAAGCACATCGGTGCGCTATATAAATATGAATCTGCCTACCTCTCAAAATTTGAACAACTCATCAATCATTGATACTGTTATTTGGGATCTAACCACAAGTCACGTCTTTTCAATATTTTTTTGTTAGATACGGTGGCATCCAACTCAATGGTATAGGAAGGATCTTGTTGGAGCGTGGCGGTTGTTTCTCTAGTAACCCCATAGCGCTCATAGGTGATGTTTAAGACATCAGTAGGTCTTAGGTCTACGATGATGTCACTAAAGGAGTTTTCTTGGGTTACAGGGGTGTTATTCACTGAAATAATTTTATCTCCTTTTTCCAATCCTGCTTTATAGGCAGCTGTGCCTATAGTTGTGTTTCGGGTAATAGCGCCATTGGTCACCGAAACACCAAAAGAGGCCTTGTTTGCATCTTGTGATAATGACACACCTACACTTTCAAAAAGACGTTGCATCTCGGGCATGTTACTTTTATAAATGTAGTTTTGAAAGAAATAATCTCCAAAGGCATCTCCAGCATAGTCTTTTAATAATCCGTGCAAATCTTCTACAGTGTATGGCTTTTCTTTTTTACCATGCTTTTTCCAAACCAACTTCATATACGCATCAAGATTTAGATCTTTTTCTCTGAGAGACAAATCCAAGGCAAGTCCAAGGGCACTCCCATACGAATAATACGAGATAAATGTATTGTTTCTGTTGACAGGGTCTACAGATGTAGCGGCATCTACAAAAGGCGCTTGGTAGCTCATCTCTATGGGGTTAAAGAATGCGCGCGCAGGCGAATTCCAAACATAATTAAATGTACGCGTGAGCCCTTTTATATAATCCTCTTTAGATAAGAGACCTGCTCTGCGCATCATCAGTGAAGTATAATAACTTGTAAATCCTTCGGCAAACCACAAGGCTTCACTCATATTGGCAGCCTCAAAATCAAAAGGCTCTAAATCCTGAGGACGGATACGTTCTACATTCCATCCATGAAAAAACTCATGAGATACGGTGCCTATATTTCGTTGTAAGCCCCCATCTGCAAGACTTCGTGTGCTGGTTAAGATCGTCGAGTTTCTATGCTCCATCCCATCTCCAGAGGCATTCGGGATGTAACAAGCCAAAAAGAAATATGCTCCATAATCATAGGAAGGAAGTTCTCCAAAAACCTCTTTTTGCTGTAAGACGATTTTTTTTACATCCTCAAAATACGTGTCTAGCTCGGATTCTGTACCGTTATGGTGTAGCACAAAGCTGACCGTTTGCTTATCCACGTCAAAAGAACGGATGCTGTGATTGCTCACTTCTGTAGGGCTATCCATAAAATACTGTAAGTCCCTTGCGTAGTAGGTGTCATTCCCTTTATTCTCTAGTTGCGTGGCTACTTTCCAATCAAGATCTTTACGTGGTTTAAAAGTAACTTGAATGCCTTTGTTAGCTAGTGCAGGCATATACATAAAAGTTGCAGGGATATTGAGATGTGCATGTGTCTCATCTATTTGTGCGTATGTACCGCCACCTCTATTAGCAAACAGCGTATACGACACCTGGACGGTTCCGTCATGCCCTTCTACGTTCCAAGAATATGGGTCTGGGCGTGTCGCATTAAGTATATTTCCTTTTCCATCTGTCACCTTTACGTTATATACGTTTTTTGCAAATTCGTGAATCGCATACCTTCCTGGAGACGTTCTACTCATTCTAAAGCTGGCTTTATTCCCTTTTACATTCGAGAAAACAGCCAATACTTCTGCTTCATGATGCACGGCATTTTCAAAGGAAATGGTATAAGATGTAGCAACTTTTCCCTTTTGAGCAGTGATTGTCAGGGATAAAAATGTGGTGAGCAGTAGAAAGATAAGGTATTTCATAATTCGTGTTTTAAATCTATAAAGAATAGTATGTTTTCAGGCTTTATACGCTTTCGCGAAAGCGGACCTAACCCGCATTATACATTAGAACTTCGTGATGAGACTTGAAGAAGCAA
>CAYGQJ010000008.1:53113-72934 GCA_964351845.1 uncultured Flavobacteriaceae bacterium
TAATAGATTTTCTAATGTATCATTCGGGCTTAATATAAATCCCAATTTCCTTGTTTGTAATATACATACAATGTTGGTTCAAAGATAGTATTGATTTTAATGCCTGTGGTATCTGCAAGCGGTTTCCCAAACGAAGCAATGCCTGATAAGGTTTCTTTGTTGAGCCAGGTGAGCTGAAGGTTTTCTAAATCAATCACTTCTAAATCCTCTTTGTCTATCGGTGTTTTCTTAGCCAAAATCCAGCCCCATTCGCCTAAGGTAAGCACTTGATTATGGATAGGAAGCGTATGAAACCCTGCCGCTTTGAGGGTCTTATTTATACAATAAAAGGCTTTGGTGGCGTAATACGGACTTCCCGATTGCGTGATAAACGTACCGCCTGGGGCAAGGTGATTATAGCAAATTTTGTAAAATTCTTTGGTGTATAATTTATTGAGATCTACATTATTGGGGTCAGGTAAATCCACAAGAATAACATCATAGATCTCTTTAGATTGCTCCAAAAAAGTAAAAGCATCTGCTGTAATGGTAGTGACTTTGGAGTGGTTAAGCGCATTTTTATTTATGGTTGTAAAAATGGGATTTGATTTCCCAAGATCAATCATCCTACTGTCTAAATCGACCAGTGTAATAGACTCAATATCGCTATACTGTAATAACTCTCTCGCAATACATCCATCGCCTCCGCCTAGGATAAGAATATTTTTTTTGGAAGCAGTCAGCCCGAGAGTAGTATGCACCATGGGTTCGTGATAGAGATACTCATCAAAGGTGGATAGCTGTTGGTTTCCGTTGATGTATAATGAAAACCAGTCACTCCATTGGGTGATGACTATTTTCTGATACTTGGTTTGTTCACTGAATACAATTTTGTCTTTGTATTTGGCTTGTTCCCCAAATAACACCAATGGTTTTGCATAGATGAGTCCGACTAAAACGATCAGAAAAACACTGATATAGGAGATCCACAATACACGCTGAAGCTTTTGTGAGATATGTGATTTAAGCACATAAAATAACCAAAAAGAAACCACAAGATTCACGAGCCCTAAGACAAAGGGTGTATAGGTTAATCCCAGATAGGGGAGTCCTACAAAGGCAAAAAATAGCCCGCCTAGCAGACTGCCATAATAATCTTTTTCTAGAATATTCGAAATATTAAGGCGTAACTCTTCATAGGATTCATTAATACGTGTCGCAAATGGAATTTCCAATCCTATAAGTAACCCGATGGCGATAGACAGTAGATAGATAATGATCCAAGAGTTATTGGTATATCCATAAATAATATAGGAGGCGATCGCAGAAAAAGAAACCAATAACGATAAGAGCAACTCTGCAATCACAAAATAGAATACAATGTTCGTGTTAAAAGCCTTACTGATCCTACTTCCAAGGCCCATGGAAAATAGCATAATAGATACTATGAGGGTAAATTGTAGAATAGCATTCCCTATAAAATAACTCGCTAGTGTGGATAAGACATACTCTGCAACAATCCCGCTAAATCCTGTCGCAAATAGGGCTATTTTTAAAACGAGTGATTTCTTTTTGTTTGATATACTCAATATAGGATTCCTTTAATCAGATGTAAGTCGTAACTGTAGCGTTATATATCTTTACTTCCCGGTTCCTCCCGAGCGAGAACGTGTAGAAGAGGAGGTGTTATAACGTGAACTACTACGACTACTTTTGGTTGATGACTTTGCGTAGGATTTCCAAGAATTGCTAGAGGTTCTTCTGCTAAAAAAAGAAGGACGCTTACTTTTTTGATAGGAGCTACTAGTACCATATCTATTGGTACCATTAGATTGTGTTCCATAATAAGATCTTCCACTCGCACTCGCACTTCTGTATCCAGCATAATCTCTTTGATAGGCAGGCCTTCGTAACATCCAGTACCAGAATAGTAAACTTGGACCATGAGAACGCCATCTTCTTTCAGAATTTGTGTTAGTGGTACTTGTCGTACTTGTACTATCCTGTGTTTTTGTGACTTCTTCCCATTCGCCATATTTTGGATTTCCAATAGCCCATCCAAAACCTACAGGTTGTGCCGCTCTAGAGAGTTTCCCTCCGTGATTAGATACAATTTCCATCCCCAAGTCTTTCTCATGCTTTTCAAAGAAAGCTTGGTTAACGGGCTTCCAAGAAAGCGAGTCTACCACTAGTGAGTCATCTATGACTTTAAGGACGTGGTATTTGTGTTCAAAAAGACGTTTGTTGTCTTTTTCAGAGATATTCATATCGTTTAGAACAATAGAGAAATCGGTGCCTCTTAGTTCTCGTATGATTTTGTCTGAAGGTTCTGTCGTTACTTTGACACTTTCCATAGTAGCATCTCCACAAGAAATACTAAGTGCTGATAAGAAAACAACGATGGCATAATAAAATGTAGACCTCATACGTGCGAATGATTATTAAGTTATAAGATGTGCTAAAGTACTGTTTTTTGAGTTTTTATAAAGACTTGAAAAATAACAACCGATTTATTTAGTCAGTTTTATGTTTTTGATCGCCTTCTCTTTGACCTCAACGCCATAATAAACAGAGAGGGTTTCGTCTTTTGTTTTTTCTATAGTAAGTAAGGTGTCGTCACTTGCGTAAAACATAAAAACCTCTGTTTTTTCCCAACTCGTGCCTAACGTTTGGTTTTTAGAACTCCCTCTATAATGCTCTTCTTGTTCATATTCTTGCCCGTCATAGATCATGATTTTGGTAGCCATACCATCTTTTAAGGTCTCTTGTGGGATTTCTATGCTTTCGCTAAAATAAATCTCGTAGTCACCTTGATGGCGCTCGACTTCTAAGAAAGCTTCGCTATTGTTTTTTGAGCGTATTTTGTATTCTACACTTTTTCCATCTACACCCCAATCATAATCAGATATTTCTATAATCTCCCAAGTGTTGCTTTTGTATTTAAAAGTAGTCCCTAGGCTAAGACTATTAAGTTGTAGTTCGTTTTTATTTCCAAACATTTATTGTTTTTTTAGTTCCTTACCGCAATGTGGGCAATGCTCACAAGAATCCTCTTGTCCTTTTTTTCTGTTATGTTGTATTTCTTCAATGTAAGCAGAGCTTATAATGCCTGTAGGTAATGCCACAATTCCGATACCTAATAATGCAATGACTCCACTTAGTACTTTCCCTATTCCAGTAACAGGGTAGATGTCCCCGTATCCCACCGTAGTAAGTGTGGCAACTGCCCACCATAAGGCCTCCCCTATATTTGAAAAAGCCTCAGGTTGTGCTTCATTTTCTATATTATACATTAATGTCGCAGATAGAATAAGGAGTAACGAAACAATAAACACCGTAATTAAAATATCAGCCTTGGTCCTTTTAAAAACCTGCGTGATCAATTTTAAAGAATTAGAATGTCTGTTCAATTTTAAAAGGCGTAAAAGACGGAATAACCTAAGAACCCGTACCACGCGTAAATCTATCTTTATGAAATACGGCAAGTAGAAAGGAAGCACGGATGCGAGATCAATGATTCCCATAAAAGAACCTATATATTTTAATCTCGCTTTATACGGTTTTACATCCGGATACTCCAAATCTGCCGTCCAAATACGTAAGAGATATTCAATAGAAAATACAATGATCGAAATAATTTCTATGTACCAAAAAAGAGTTTTGTAATCGGCATTAATGTTCTCATACGATTCTAAAAACAACGCAATAACATTAATAATAATAAGGGCAGAAATAGAATAGTGTACAATGGCGTCTGCTTTACTATTATTCTGATCCTCATCTAGTAAGTTATAGAGCGTCTGTTTAATTTTCATTTTTCATGGCATTATGTGCTTCAATTCTTTTTAAAGCACCTCTTTTACTATCTTCTTCTTCAAAGTGCGTTGCTCCAAAGGCTTCTTTAAGCCATAAAATACCTGCCTCCAGCGCATATGTTTGATTACAGGTAAAAATATCTAAAGCAACATAGCTGTGCTCTGGCCACGTATGGATGGCGATATGACTCTCTTGGATCACAATCACCCCACTGATTCCTATAGGAGAAAACTCATGAATAGTCGTATTAATAACGGTGAGTTTCATCATGCCAGCCGCTTTAAGAAGCGCGTGCTCAATAAAATCCCTAGCATTTATCTTTTCAGGATCACAACCATAAAAATCAATGGTTTTCTGATATCCAAGGTGTGTGTTGTTCATCATCCAAATATAAAGGAATAATGTAAAGACAAAATAACTTTCTGTATGTATTACACTATAAATAAGTAAGAGTTCGCTCCTGCCTGCCGGCGAGGCAGGTTCGCGAAAGCGTGTAGCGCTAAAGAATAGGCTATTTTAGACTACCGTAGTTGTTAAACCGTTAAGTCACTTTCTGTTTGTAATTCAATTCCTTTTTGAAAAACTTTGGAAATAATGAAGATCACCCCAGCAAGAAATAAAAATTCTTTTCCTCCCCAAGTAATTGGAATCTCAAATCCCTTTTTTACTAATCGCTGGCAATATTGATCTGCAATAATTGAAATAATACCACAGGTAAGTGCCATATGGCTTATTTTTGAAATAAGATGTGCTACTTCTTGTGTAAAAGGACGTGTGATGTCACCTATATTAGTTATTTTAATAACAAGATAAGCAATATAAGCTTGTAGGCTCACTACTGAAATTAATAAGGAACCCACACCTACAAATTGACCAATACTGGTATCACGAAGTTCAAATAAATCAAGCCCTAGATATATATTATTGGCTCCTTCAGGATTCCAAGTACTCCACCCAAAATTGAATACTAATGCTCCAGCCTTAATAAGAAGTCCTATAAAGACAAGCCAAAATATAAATTTCAGGATACTTAGGAGTTGTTGTGTTTTCATAACGGTGTAGATTACTAATTGATTGTAATGAGGTTAATCTTCTGTATATTCCAAAATATCTCCAGGCTGACAGTCTAATGCCTTACAAATCGCTTCCAAAGTAGAAAAACGAACCGCTTTTGCCTTTCCAGATTTAAGAATAGACAGATTTGCCTCTGTGATACCCACAATCTCTGCGAGCTCTTTACTCTTCATCTTGCGCTTAACAAGTATCATATCTAAGTTGATGATAATAGGCATAGATTATATCGTTAATTCGTTTTCAGATTTTAAATCTAGTGCTTTTTTTAAGATACCAGTGATCGTAATTAATCCAAAGCCTAAGATAATAGTATATCCATTTTCAATAGCCTGAACGATATTATGTGGCATTAAATTGCCATAATCCCGTGAGATATCCATCACCGTATATAACCGCCAAATAAGCATAATAATCCCAAATAGGATAAGTAAAATACCTGCAAAATGAATGGATTTTATACTTTTTACGTTAAAGTAACCATGAGTGATGATATGCCAAAGCCCTTTGGATAAGGAAATATGGGATACAAAAAAGATCATTAGGGTAAGTATGTACACAGAAAAGAGAAAATGCGCTTGGGTATCTGAATTTAAAAGCTCGTCTAGGAAATTTAAATTATAGAAGTAGTAAAAGAGCTTAAAGAAATTGAAGATAACAACCGTAAGAATGATGCCGAGTAATATTTTTATTTTAGTCATGATGGTATACAATTAGATGGTGAGTTTGTTCTCTTCGTTAAGCTGATTTGCTTTTTCAAAAGCTTCGCTTAAAAACAAAAAGAAGAGACCGAGAATGATAAATATGAATAAAGAAGTGTCTAAACGTATCCCTATTTTATGTTTTAGTATAAGAGGAATGATCGTTTTCACAAGTGTAGTTCCAATACCTACAACCATAAATAAGTTGCCAATTCTCTTAAAGTTATCAGCGATATGTGCTGTAAAATAGGTCCCCGTAGAAATATGATCTACACTTTTTTTAATAAGCTGTATTGATCTAAAATACACAAAGAAAATACTTCCAATAAGAGCTAGAATAACGATGCTTTTCCATGTGGTAACACCTGTGAGAATAATAGTATCTCCTAGAAATGAAATTTCATGCTTTTTTCGAGTGAACAATAAAATAGGTGTAATAATAAGCCCTAGTCCAAATGCAATAAGCATCGAATAGTAATAGATGTGGATAAGCGTTTTTAAAATTGAAAGTGATTTCATAATTATCGTTTTACGATAACAAATATATAAAAATTATTGAAAAACAATAATTAATTGTTCTTTTTTAATAATTATAAATATTTTTATTGATTCTATTTTCCTCTTATATTTGAGTAATGAAGGACGCTAAAATCTTTATAGCAGGAGGACGTAGGCCTTTATGGCAGGTGATCATCGCCGCGGCGCTATTTACAATAGGTTTTTTCATTTTTGTATCATTTTCCTATAATGGGTATCAACGAGGGGCATTGTTTGAGAGTTTTGGTCATGGTCTAGAAGTACTTATTTATTTTTGGGGTGCAGCCATAGGATTTACATTTACAAAAGGCATTCAAATTGATGCGCAAAATTCAAAATTTAAAAATACCTTTGAAATAGGGCCTTTGAAATTAGGTGAGTGGAAAAAAATTCCCTCTCCAGAATATGTTTCGGTATTTCAGCAACCTTTGTCAGATGGAGGCTATATCTTTGAAGTGAATTTATGGTACGATACCAATAAACATTGGCTGCTGTATACAAATACAGATTACCGAGATACTTTCTTGATAGGATTTGACCTTTCAGAACAACTAGGTATAGATTTGCTGGATGCAACGACTCCCAATGATTACAAATGGATAGATAAAGAACAATGGCGAGAACAACTCAATGAAACTTCCTCAGAAACTCCATAAAAAATTAGCTGCTCGTGAAGCCAATGATACATTACGTACGCTGACATCCCCAGCAGATCTTATTGATTTTTCCTCTAATGATTATCTAGGATTTTCAAAAAATGGACAGCTGTTGGAAGAAGCGTCCCAGCTCCTTCAGGAATATAAGATTTCTAGCCAAGGCGCTACAGGCAGTCGACTCTTATCAGGGAATCATGCCTTATATCCTATCGTAGAAGATGCGATTACACGTTTTCACGAAAGTGAAACAGCCCTTATTTTCAATGCTGGTTACGATGCTAATATCGGATTCTTTCAGAGTGTGCCCCAACGAGGAGATGTCATTTTGTATGATGAGTATATTCATGCAAGTATTCGCGATGGGATTACGATGAGTCACGCCAAAGCGTATAAATTTTCGCATAATGATCTATCGCACCTAGAAAAATTATTGAGTAAACAAATGCCCGAAAAACAAAAAGGGAACGAAATCTACGTCGTCACCGAATCTGTTTTTTCTATGGATGGAGACAGTCCTGATCTTGTGGCAATGCAAACGCTCTGCGAAAAATATCATGCGCATTTTGTTGTAGATGAGGCACATGCCACTGGGGTAATGGGTACTCACGGACAAGGATTAGTACAGGCTTTAGGATTACAGAAACGAGTTTTTGCTCGGGTGGTGACTTTTGGAAAAGCCATGGGTACGCATGGGGCCGCTATTTTGGGGAGTACAGCGCTGCGAGAGTATTTGATTAATTTTGCACGTTCCCTCATCTATACCACAGCCTTACCCCCGCATACACTAGCTACTATTTTTGCGGCATATCGAAACCTTAGTAATGACCAAAGCCCGCATCCCGCTATTGGCGAATTACAAAAAAACATTCAATCATTTAAAGCAATGGCAACTTCACTAGGAATAGCGCCTTCTTTTATAGAAAGTACCTCTGCGATACAATGCATGATTATTCCTGGGGTGGAACGAGTAAAAACGCTTTCGCGAAAGCTTACCCAACAAGGATATAACGTAAAACCTATTCTTTCTCCTACCGTACCCGAAGGACAAGAACGCTTGCGATTTTGTCTACATAGTTTTACGACAGAGGCAGAAATAACGAATCTTCTAACGACCTTAGCGACTTTTATAGATTTAAAAGAATATCATGAAAGATAAGTACACCGTCCTAGAAATTTTCGAATTTTCTAGTGAAGCTCAAGTCATAAAATCCAAACTTGAAGCAGAAGATATAGACGCCGTTTTGATGGATGAAAAAACAATTGATTCTGATCCTCTCATAAGTCAAGCTGTAGGAGGGGTGAAGCTCCTTGTTTATAATGAAGATCTCCAAAAAGCAAGAGCGATATACGACGGAATAAGGCACTATCATAAAGATGAAGAAGGGAATGATATCCATTGTCCCCAATGCAATTCAACGCGCATACTAGTAGCACCACTTGAAAGAAAAAATATGTTCTATATGCTATTTCCCTTTTTTGAAAAAACAAGATATATCTGTAACGATTGTAACACTATTTTTAAATGAAAAACACATACTTCATCACAGGTATTTCAACAGAAGTCGGAAAGACAGTTGTAGCTGCTATTGTCACAGAAGCGCTAGAAGCCGATTATTGGAAGCCCGTGCAAGCTGGAGAACTTGATCACAGCGATACGCATAAAATAAAACATTTGGTATCAAATGGTATATCGCAATATCACGATAACTCATATGCACTACATACACCCATGAGTCCGCATGCCGCAGCAGCCATCGATGGTGTTGAGATACAATTGTCAGCGATTAAGCGGCCTAAAACAAAGAATAATTTAGTCATAGAAGGTGCTGGCGGTCTTTTAGTCCCTCTTAATGACACAGAGACGATTATCGATTTGATCCAGCCTACAGATAAGATTATTATCGTGTCTCGACATTATTTAGGAAGTATCAACCACACCTTACTCACTGTTGAAGCGCTGAAAAGTAGAAACTTCGCCATTGCAGGAATTATTTTTTCTGGAGATGAGCATCCTACCACCGAAGCGATCATCGCCAAAATGGCTCAAGTCCCTATCATAGGTCGTATTGAAGAAGAACCTTATGTTGATGAACGAGTGGTGAGTGAATACGCGGCGCAATTCAAAGAAGCTTTGGAAGCATTGTAAACTAATAGAAAAGTCTCGCATGTAAGAAGTACGTAGCTGATGTTCGTTACCTTTGTAAGGCAATTAATCCCGTATTGTATATGAGTATTTCTAAGATAGATCAGGCACATATTTGGCATCCCTTAACCCAGCATAAAACCAGCAGTGCACCTATCCCTATTGTTCGTGCAAAAGGGGCTATCCTCTATGCCGAAGGTGGAAAAGAATATATAGACGGAATCGCCTCTTGGTACACCGCTATGTACGGACATTGCCATCCCTACATCATTGAGCAAGTCACTGCTCAAATGCAAACACTGGATCAAATTGTTTTTACTGGGTTTACCCACCAGCCTGCGACTACGTTAGCTCAAAAAGTGTTGGGTATTCTTCCAGACAATCAGCAGAAAATATTTTTTAATGACAATGGCTCGACTGCGGTAGAGGCAGGCATTAAGATGGCGTTACAATATCACCATAACAAAGGAGATAAACGCAATACGCTGATTGCTTTTGAAGACGGATTTCATGGGGATACCTTCGGTGCTATGTCTGTAAGCGGACTCTCCGTCTATAACGGGCCTTTTGAGGATTATTTTTTAAAAGTTGCGCGTATTCCAACACCTACAGAAGATACTCTTGACGAAGTTTTACACGCACTACAAACCATCATCGATACGCACCCTTGTGCGGGTTTTGTATATGAACCCTTAGTGCAAGGAGCTGCCGGCATGCAAATGCATGATGCCACAGGACTGGAAGCGATTCTCAAATGTTGTAAAGCAAACAATATCATCACTATTGCCGATGAGGTGATGACCGGTTTTGGGAAAACAGGTAAGCATTTTGCGTCGTTACACCTAGACACCTATCCAGATATTATGTGCTTGAGTAAGTCACTTACGGCAGGTTTGGTGCCTATGAGTTTGACGACTTGTACGCAAGAAGTCTATGATGCCTTTCTAGATGACACGGTGTCTAAAGGATTTTTTCACGCCCATACCTACAGCGCCAATCCAATTGCCTGTGCAGCAGCCATAGCCGGGATTGATTTGTTGGTAAGTGAGGAGATTCAAGGTAAAATAGAGCATATTAAGGAACGTCATACCGCTTTCGCGAAAGCGATAAAAACCCACCCTAAAGCTGTAAACGTACGCGTAAAAGGTGTCATTTTCGCCTTTGAACTCAACACTAAAATGGAACGCTACGGAAGCTTGCGCAATCAGTTATTCCAACACTTCATGGATAGAGGGATTGCCTTACGTCCTCTCGGAAATACGATCTATATATTACCTCCTTTTGTGATTAGTGATGCGCAGTTAGATGTCATCTATACGGCTATAGAAGAGGCGTTGGAAATTTTTTAAGTTAGTCATGCTGAGCCTGTCGAAGCATTAAATCATTCTCTCTGTTCGAGCGCAGTCGAGAATTCAATAGACATAATTTACTGTCCCGACGCAATCATCTCGAAATTGAAACACTAGTATGTGATTAGAATGCACAGAGATCTATTCGTTCCTTAGGTAGAGGTGTTTTTAGGCTATAAAGCGATTAAGATTAGGTCTTACGTCTTATATCTAAGAGCGAAGCGGTCTTATGTCATAGCCAATTAGCCAAAGCCAAATATGACTAAACAAATATTCTTTACTACCATTCTTCTTCTTCAGGCTTGTCAAGCCCTTCATTCAGTAAATCAATGACTTCATTGTTTTGATCAATCCTCACTTCCATTTCACTATAGGTCCAGACATCGTTTCGTTTTTGTCCTACAATATATAACCTGCCTTCTCCTTTAGGCCCTTTTATAGGAATGCTAAAATCTGCTTCACCATCACCATTAGAAAAATTAAAACTACCCTGCATCATACCATCTTTTTCAATAGGTTCCCCAAGGAGCTCAATAATTTGTTCATTATTTTGTAGATTAACTAATGCTTCTTGATAAGGAGTCGAATTTGTAAATAAGCTATTTACACCTGCAAAAACGCCACCTATAAATAAAATAATAATAAGGATGAGGCAACCACAACCTCCCGTTGGAACTGCCCATTTCCAATTGCGTTTCCACCACGATTTTTGTTCGATAAGTTCGTTTTGATCAGTCATTAGATGTGTGTTGTGTTGTAAAGTTAGTCATTTAATTTTTTTGTAAGGTCTATAACTTGGTCTGTGCCTTCTACTGTAATTGTAAAAACGGTATACACCCATTTGCCATCAATTTTATCTGCCTTTACGATAAGCGTTCCATCTGCTTTTTGACCATCCAGCTGCATTTCTATATCCAAGTGGTCTGGTGATATTTCAGGATCATACGTTTCATCTCGTATATCAATAGGTTTTCCTAATGCTTCGGCAACTTCTGTATTAGATTGTAGTTCTGTAACCACCTTAATAAAGGGCAAGATCGAAGTGTTTTTAGATAAAGAATTAATACCCATGATAACAATAACAGCAATAATAATCAAAATAGTAAGACATCCGCCTGAGGGGAGCGCCCATTTCCAATTGCGTTTCCACCAACTTTGATGTATTTCTTCTTCCATAGTAAATTGTTTTTCTATATAAATAGCACACTAGAACTAAACTTTGTGCCTAGATTCCGCTTCATAGCAGGGTTCATTTAACTCACAATGTTGATCGTCTGATAGACTTCTAAACATTGAGTTTCATTCATAAGTAGATGAAAATACGGATATGTTACGCTAGGAGGTAAACAAACTTCCTTTTTTAGTTTTTACTGCATTTTTGAAATGGTATTTTTGTAAAAACTATTCTTTTTTGAAAACACCCATTGCTATTACAGGACTTGCTTCGATCTCTCCCTTAGGCGTGACAGATCACCAACAATGGGATGCGTACCTAAGCTCAAAAACGGCTATTTCTTGGGATGAGGTATTACAAGCGCCTGTTGCTAGATTGACAGAGGAGGCACACGCGCTTATCGATGCCTTGCGAAACGAAAATACACACTACAAAAGGTTAGATAACTCTGTTTTGTATGCCATAGCAACCGCGCGTAAAGCGCTGTTACAGTCAGGATGGGAGCAAGGTGATTTTGGGATTAATATAGGTTCGTCCAGAGGCGCTACGCAGTTGTTTGAAAAGCATTATGACGCTTTCGCGAACCTCCCTGCCGGCAGGCAGGAGCGAGGAAAAACAGCAACCCACGCCTCCCCTTCTACCACATTAGGGAATATAGCCTCATGGGTAGCACAAGACCTTAAAATCACAGGGCCCGATATTTCGCATTCTATTACTTGTAGCACGGCCCTACACGCTGTATTGAATGGTGCTGCTTGGTTACAATCAGGAATGGCCTCTAAATTTTTAGTAGGGGGTAGTGAAGCGGCGCTGACTCCTTTTACCATCGCACAAATGCGCGCTATGAAATTAATCCCCTTGAAGAAGGGGACCACTGCAAAGGCAGGGACCTCATCCAGTAATACAAAAGCTTCAATCAATAATTCCCCATACTATTGCAAAGCGTTTGATCTTACCAAGACATCAAATACGATGGTGTTGGGAGAAGGCGCTGGTATGGCGTGTTTGGAACTCGGCAAAAAAGAAAATGCACTCGCCTATATCACAGGAATTGGCTACGCGACAGAAATGCTGGAACACGCTGTGTCACTATCAGCCAACGGAACGTGTTTTCAGCGTTCTATGCAAATGGCGATAGGGGATAAAGATCCTTCAGAAATTGATGCGATTGTAATGCATGCACCTGGTACGGTAAAGGGAGATCAATCAGAAATAGAAGCGATTCATACGATTTTTTGTAACAAATCCCCTTTGTTGACTACAAATAAGTGGAAGATAGGTCACACGTTTGGTGCGAGTGGGCTGTTAAGTCTCAAACTTGCCGTACAGATGTTACAACATCAAACCTATGTAGGCATTCCATATCTGGAAGAGACAACAAGACCCCAAAAGCTCCGTAATATTCTCGTAAATGCCGTTGGCTTTGGCGGTAATGCGGTGAGTATATTGATTTCAAAATAACACTTTGCGATCGTCAATAAAGTCGCTATCTTTTCAAAATTAATTTCTAATCATTTTAAAAAAGTTTCGTATGCAAGAATGGTATAATGCACTTTCGAGTTTTGAGCAGATCTTTTGGGGTGTCGCTTTAATTGCTTCTGTGTTTTTTGTTTTTGTTCTAGTCACCACACTTTTAGGAGGCGACACTGACGGTATAGAGGGAGATGTTGATGCCGAGGTCGAGGGAGATACAGGCATCGGTTTTCAGTTTTTCAGTTTTAAAAATATTGTGGCCTTTTTCACCATTTTTGGGTGGAGTGGGATTTCTTTTCTAGAGGCAGGGATGTCAAAAGGAATTGTAGTGCTTCTTGCTGCAGTTTGTGGTCTCGCCATGATGTTTGTGATGGCATTCTTATTATATCAAATGCGTAAAATGACCAGTAGTGGTACCTTGCAAATGAAAAATGCTGTAGGCCAGATAGGGTCTGTCTATCTGACGATAGGAGCCAATCGCTCTCGTTTAGGAAAAGTGCAAATTACCGTGCAAGGAGCACTTCGCGAACTAGAAGCGCTTACCGATGAAGAAGAAGCTATCACAACAAATACTGTCGTAGAAGTAAAAGAAGTAACGGCAAACGGAATTCTAATCGTATCACCAACCAAATAATTAAAAATCTATGTCAAAATTATTGTTATTACAAACAGATGGAATAGCAGGCGTTGCCGCTATTGGAGCCGCTATTCTATTTATTTTTATCATCATTATTTTCATTATACGTCGTTATAAACGGTGTCCGTCAGATCGTATTCTGGTGGTATATGGAAAAGTAAGTGGAGGGCAATCTGCCAAATGTATTCACGGGGGCGCAGCTTTTATCATACCAGTTTTTCAAGATTATGAATTTCTTGATTTAACACCCATGTCTATTGAGGTAAATTTGATCAATGCCTTAAGTAAGCAAAACATTCGTGTGAATGTACCGTCTCGATTTACCATTGGTATCTCTACAGAACCGGGCGTCATGCAAAATGCTGCAGAGCGTTTATTAGGATTGCGTATGGAAGATGTAAAAGAACTAGCGATGGAGATCATTTTTGGTCAGTTGCGTTTGGTAGTTGCTTCTATGGATATTGAAGAAATTAACTCAGATAGAGATAAATTCTTAACAAATATTTCGCAAAGTGTTGAAGGAGAATTAAAGAAAGTAGGGCTTAAATTAATTAACGTAAATATTACAGATATTGTTGATGAATCTGGCTATATCGAAGCACTAGGAAAAGAAGCCGCAGCACATGCAATTAATGCAGCACGTAAATCGGTAGCAGAAAAAACACGTGATGGATCTATTGGAGAAGCAAATGCAGTACAAGACGAACGTTCACAAGTAGCAGCTGCAAATGCACAAGCGGTTGAAGGAGAAAACCAAGCAAAAATTGCGGTAGCCAATTCTGACTCGTTACGTCGTCAGCGTGAAGCAGAAGCAGAGCGTGTAGCGATTGCATCAGAAAAAGTACAGAGTGCAAAAGCATTAGAGGAGTCGTATGCAGCTGAAAAAGATGCCGAACTTGCCCGTGCCGATAGAGAGCGTTCTTCTCAAGAAGCAGATATTATCGTACCCGCAGAAATTGATAAGCGTAAAGTAGAAATTGACGCCGAAGCGGAAGCTGAAAAAATAAGACGTCGTGCCAAAGGAGAGGCAGATGCGATCTTGTTTAAAGCACAAGCCGAAGCGCAAGGATTATATGAAGTATTAACCAAGCAAGCAGCCGGTCTCGATCAGATTGTAAAAGCTGCGGGGAATAATTCGAAAGATGCCGTATTGTTATTAATTGCAGATAAACTCCCTGAGTTAGTGGCAACACAAGCCGAAGCGATTAAGAATATTAAAATTGATAAAGTGACCGTTTGGGAAAACGGAGGTGGTAAAGATGGAAAAACATCGACGTCCAACTTTATTTCTGGAATGTACGGAGCCGTACCACCATTACAAGAAATGTTTAACATGGCAGGAATGGATCTTCCAGAGTATTTAAAAGGAAAAGACCCGTTAAAACCTACCGATGGGATAGAGGATGCCGAAGAGGTAAACGAAGATGAAGAATAGGCTATAGGTGTAAATAGAGCCTAAGTAAAAAATCCGCTGTTATGGCGGATTTTTTCATGTTGAAACAAATGCATAAGATTCTTTATACGCTTTCGCGAAAGCGGACTTTTTAAGTATATTTATCAAGAAGAAATAACATCATAACCACCATTTTCTTATTTTTGACGTATGAGTGAAATCAGACACAACTGGACCAAAGAAGAAATCCTATCTATTTATAATAAACCCATGATGGAATTGCTGTATGACGCAGCGACGGTACACCGTTTACATCATGACCCTAATACTGTACAAGTATCTACTTTGCTTTCTATCAAGACGGGAGGATGCCCTGAAGATTGCGGATATTGTCCACAAGCAGCGCGATATCATACCGATATAGATGGTAATGATCTGATGTCTGTACAGCACGTCAAAGCCCAAGCATTGCGCGCGAAAGCTTCTGGAAGCTCTAGAGTATGTATGGGAGCGGCATGGCGTAATGTAAAAGATGGACCTGAGTTTGACGATGTACTAGAAATGGTGCGTACGATTAATAAACTGGATATGGAAGTGTGCTGTACGTTAGGTATGGTCACCGAAAATCAAGCACAACGACTTGCAGAAGCAGGCTTATATGCCTATAATCATAATCTAGATACCTCTGAAGATTATTACAAAGATGTGATTTCTACACGTGCCTTTGAAGATCGTTTGGATACGATATCCAATGTGCGTAAAACCAATGTTACGGTTTGTAGTGGAGGAATTATAGGAATGGGAGAAGCCGTTGATGATCGCGCAGGAATGCTCGTGGCATTAGCTACATTAGACCCACAGCCAGAGTCAGTACCTATTAATGCATTGGTAGCTGTACCAGGAACTCCTATGGAAGATATTGAGCCTATTTCTATTTGGGAAATGATCCGAATGGTGGCGACGACACGTATCGTGATGCCACAAACACAAGTACGACTTTCGGCAGGAAGAACAGAAATGAGTAGAGAAGGGCAAGCCATGTGTTTCTTTGCAGGAGCGAATTCTATTTTTGCAGGAGATAAGTTGTTAACGACGCCTAATCCAGATGTAGGGGAGGACATGAAAATGTTTGAATTACTAGGGTTAACCCCTCAAAAACCTTTTGTAAAAAAGGCACAACCGGAAACGGTAGAAGCAGCAGATTCAGAATACGAATCTCTTGGTGAAAAACCAAAATGGACGCGTCCAGATCATAAAATAGAGCGTAACGAAGAAGCAAAGCTTGCCGCAAAAAGCAAGTAGCTGCTCCAAAAAAAATAATTTATAGAGCCCATTTTTGTAACAAAAATGGGCTTTTGGTATCTTTAGTCGTACAACATCTTGTTTATGGAGTTACAACAAATAGCGCGCGTACAGACCATTTCAAAAAAAGCATTTGTAGCTAATTATGTGAAGCCGCAAAAACCAGTGGTTATAGAGCGTCTTATTGATGACTGGCCAGCCTATACAAAGTGGTCTTTATCCTATATACAAGAAATTGCAGGGCATAAAAAAGTATCGCTATACGACGATCGTCATGTAACACATGATGAAGGTTTTAATCAAGCCCACGCTACTATGCAGATGCGCGAGTATATTAACCTTCTTAAAACAGCACCTACTAATTATCGCATTTTTTTATATAATTTAATAAAAGAAGTGCCTGCCTTGCGACAGGATTTTAAGTTTCCTGCCATAGGACTTCGGTTGTTAAAACAACTGCCTATGCTATTTTTTGGAGGAGAAAACAGTACTGTTTTTATGCACCATGATATTGATTGGGCAAACATCTTGCATTTTCATTTTGAAGGGAAGAAACAGTGTATTCTTTTTCCACCGAGTGAGACCAAAAATTTATATAAAGTCCCTCATAGTTTGATTACTAGAGAGGATATAGATTTTGACCATCCTGACTATGCGAAGTTCCCTGTTTTAAAAAAAGCAAAGGGCTATATATGTCATCTCAATCATGGAGAAACCTTATATATGCCAGAAGGATATTGGCATTTTATGAAGTATGAAACGCCTGGATTTAGTATGAGTTTACGTTCGCTTCCGCGAAAACCAAAACATCTTGGTTATGCGTTATACAATGTTTTTGTGATGCGTCATTTTGATAATTTTATGCGCCGTCGTAAAGGACAAGCGTGGATTGATGAAAAGAATGAAAAAGCCCTCACCAAAACTCACAAATTACATGGATTGATGTAGGGCTTTTATCCTGATTTTATCCGCTCCTATCTGTCTACAGGTAGTTTCGCGAAAGCGTAACCTGATTAAAACGAAGGGTTGTTTTAAAAATTAATTTAAAAGTTTTTGTTGTAAATTCTCTTCGAGATCTACTACTTTACTTTCTAGCTCGTGAAGGCGGTGATAAATATCGACAGGTTCTGGCATTTGCTTGGAAGCATACATCGTCACATACCATACTTCCATAATATCTTCGGCATTCATGGTGTAGGTAGGGTAATTACCGTCGGTATTATCACTCTTTAAAATAAGCTTTCCACGCTCTGCAATTCGGTTAATGGTACGTTTTAAGACAATACCATCGTTTTTACTTACGATCACATATACACGGCCATCTTTAATATCGTTTAAGTCTTCTACATACTTTCCAAAAACGAGATCTCCATCAAAAAAAGTACGAACCATAGAGTTGCCATGCACTTCAAAACAACGATAAGTACCGTTGGTGAGATGTGGCATATGAAAGGTAGGAAGTGTTTCTATATATTCGGTATCTCCATACCCATCTAAATAGCCTGCTCTTGCTTTTATAGGAACATATACGACATTCTCTTCGCCAGTTTGATTGACAGCGACTACCTGTGGCATTCCTGAATATGTTTGAATTTTGGAAGTGTCTTCTTTAAGCATGATATCGCTTTGTCCAAAGAGATAATCAGGATTGATTTTAAAGGTTTCTATAATGGATAAGAGGACGTCATAACCGGGCTTTGTTTTCTTTCGAGAGCCATCAGACTGAGGTCTACCATTTACAATACTATCGACGGTTGTCCCGGTGACGCCAATTTCTTTTGAAAAGGAAAAATTATTGAATCCAAAATGCCGGATAATGTTTTTTATCTTATCATTTATAGTTTCCATAGGGGTTGTTTTTTATTTTGCTTTTTGTGAAAAAAACAACACAAATGTTTGTTTTAAGCTGCAAAATGTTTTATATTTGTAAGGTAGTTAGCGCTAAACTACAAAAAAATGTCGAATAATTAAACATTTGTAAAATATATTTGGTATTATACAATAAACAGATGGTAACAAGAACCTAGGCGTTACGAGTGATTATTGTATCATTTTAATGAATGTAGAACACTTTTCAAGCACCACTTCAAGAAAAGCGTATGTAATGTCCTTTTGTGAGGACGAGTATGAACATGTTAACTTTTTAAAAGCTGTGAAAAATCCAATTATCTTTTTTTAGACTCTTTTGAGGGGGCATATGCAAGGCATAGTGTCATCCTTCAAACTCTAACAGTCCTACGATTATAAGGACCGTATCTTTTTTTAAGAATACGTTGCAAAAAGGGAACGCTATTTTATAGTTTTCTAACATATGTGATGCTTTTTAAAAACTCATTTTTAGAAATAGAAACGTCTAGTGGGTTATATGAAAATTTCGTTTTGAAGAATATATAAAATTGACATTTTATACATGTCAGCATGGGATTTTCATGCCCGCATGTAGCTGTAACAACACGATAGATAACAAGCCTGTTTTGGGCTGTCATCATGTAGTTTTCATATAACCCACGAGATATCTGTATGGAGCGCTTTTATATAAAAGCGCTTAGACCTTTACACAATGCTACTGTCTAGCATATGTGATGACCTTTTTAAACACCTCCAAAAAAACGAGACCATGATCTCACAGGGAGATCTATGTCTAAATTTTAATACTAAATTTTATAAAAAATGAATAAGAAACCTTCAAAAGCAAATCTTTTCAGATTTGCAACTTTAAGAAATCCGCAGTTATTATCTACAGAAGAAAGAAAACGTGGGTTTGTATTTTTTCCAACATCACAGAAAAGTCAGAGTGCTTTTTTAAATACTATTGATGAAGAGGAAGAAAACGATGATATTATCCGAACTGCAGTAGAACAAGTGGCTATTGGTTATGCGCCATTTACGAGAAGAAGTCATGTAAAAGCCTTGTCTGAAGATTTATATGAGTTTTCAGCTTGGTTAATGAAATACAAAAAAACCATTACGTTAGATCAATTTGTTGCTAGATCAGAAACAGCAACACCACTTACGAGTGCAGATCGTGTTAAACTATGGGATAATTTAATTTACCAAACTTCACAAAGAAGATCTGATAGTATTCGTGAAGCTATTATTCAAATGTTAGTAGCAGATAATTTTCTACTTAAAAATGACTTTCTTACAGAAGGAGTAGATAAACTGATCAATACTGACGAAGAATTGCAACGATTGGCATGTTCTTATGTGGTAATTCCTCGTAATGTTTCTGCCAGAGAACCTTTATCTGCAACATCAAAGAAAAAAGCAACTAGTAAAGACTATACTGTTTTACAATCGCAACTAGATGCTTACATAGCAAAAGATAAGTTGGAGGTATTATCAAAAGTCTACGAAGAATTAGTAGATGTCGTTAAAAAAGCAGCGCAAAATAATGCTAAAGACCTTGAACAAGCTTATACAGATCATAATAATCAGGTAGATATTGCCTATGAAAATGCTACTAAAACGGTAGATCCAGATACAAAAGAAGTAACCTATTCAGATTTAAATATCCCAGCTTTTAGTTATGAGCCAACAGCATTTTGGGATTATGTAACTACACTAAATACGCAACAAATATCAGAAAG
>CAYGQJ010000008.1:73034-80994 GCA_964351845.1 uncultured Flavobacteriaceae bacterium
CAACAGCATTTTGGGATTATGTAACTACACTAAATACGCAACAAATATCAGAAAGCACAAGACAAGTAGTTTTTCAAAAGGTGAATGCAGGTGTTGAAGAAGGTGTTGATATTTTGAATGCATTAGAAAATGAGATCAGTCTGCTTACAGAAATAGCCTTTAATAATGATCAAAAAAACACAAAAACGGTTAGTTTTAGAGGAAGTTTAGTAAAAAGTAAAAAACAATCAATTCCTAATTATAGCTTTACGATAAGCACATTTCCTTCTTTAGGAAGTAATGGATTAGAAGTGTATGCTAATATTGCACTTCCTAAAGAAATGAGAGACATAACAGCGGTTAATTTTTTTATAGCGGTTCCATCTGTTGAGTATTTAAAAAATACAACTTTAGAAGTAGTGTCCCATACAGAAGATGGTCTGATTTTACGTGCACCAAAAGATGACATCTATTTTTCTGGTGAAATAATATATGCAACACTTTCTATAGATTTACCTACCTCAGGAGTAGATGAACTAGGAGAACCCATTACTAATAGACTTTCTACAGAATTTCAAATTCTTACGAGTATAAATTCTATAGAAGGGAATCTTAATGATGCAGAAGTAGGAACAGGTGCAACAGCGATCCAAAGACCTGTTGGTATTAGACAAGTAGGTGTAGCAGACTTTAGACGTGTAGAGCAAGAGGTGTGTTGTTATGTGCCAGGAGAAGTATCTCATATAGAAAACATTCTTGCACGTGAGTATAAAGAACGCTCTACCCGTAATTTGGTAAGCTCAGAAACCACGACAGAAACGACCAGTGAGACAGAAACAGAATCACTTACAGATACGACGACTTCAGAACGTAATGAGTTGAGCTCAGAAATTTCTCAGGTTCTTAATGAAGATAAGTCTAAGGACTACGGAGCTTCAGCGGGGGTAAATGGAAGTTTTGGAGGCGTAGATTTCTTTGCTAATGGATACTTTAACGGAGCCTCGTCCTCCTCATCCTCAAATTCTAATAGTACGTCACAAACCTATGCAGAAGAGGTGACCACAAGAGCCCTTGAGCGTGTTGTACAGAAAGTAAGCCGTAAACGTACCTCTCGTATTCTTCGTGAGTTTGAAGAAAATAATACCCATGGCTTTGATAATAGACTAGGAACTGAGCATGTAACAGGCGTATATCGTTGGGTAGATAAGATTTATAATAACAAGCTTGTAAACTATGGAAAACGTTTAATGTATGAATTTGATATTCCAGAACCTTCTCGATTCTTTAAACAAGCGATTATAGAAAAAGCTGAAGGAGGAGTGGCACCAGAAGGTTTACCAGAAGGGTATATATTGCCAGAAATGCCAGAGCCTCTTCCTGAAAATGTAAAGGATTCTAGATATATTTTTCCAAGTACTTATCAAGTATTAGCATCCAAGTACAATGCCGAAGTTAATGCACCTCCCGCACTATATATAAAGATAGGAAAAGCATATTCTGGAGGAGAATTTGTAGACTCGCAAGGATCTCGTCAGTTTTCATATAATGATCTAGAAATACCCGAAGGGTATAAGGCAAATTATGCAGTTTGGAGATTTGATTTTAAACATGGGAATAATTCTAATTTAACGGCAAAACTTCAAATTGCTAATAGAGGGTATAAAATTAACATGTTATCTGATAGTACTCATGGGGGTCAGGCAAATGATCAATTTGGTATCGCTAACCTGGTTAATTACATTGACACAACTGTCCCTGTAAGTATTGTAGGCTGGGATTTAGGAAGTTTTGCACTTAATGTAACGGTTTATTGTGAGCGTACCGAAAAGGCCTATCAACAATGGAAAGTAGAAACGTATAATGCAATTATGGAAGCCTATCAAATCCGAGTACAGGAATATAATGATGCATTATTAGAAAGTACCATTCCTACCACGCCAGAAGGAGAAGATACCCGTCTTGAATTCTCAAGTGCATTGAATCGTACCTTAGAAAAACGTGAGTTAAAACGTATGGCAGTAGATATGATGACACGTCCACATGGAATCAATACGGCTAAGAATGACTACATCAACGGTTCATTTACACAAATAGACTTAAACTCAGGGTTTGAAGATCACGCCTCTTATGTTAAGTTTTTTGAGCAAGCGTTTGATTGGGAAATTATGGCATATACGTTTTACCCATACTATTATGCACATCAGAGTGATTGGATTGATTTATTTAAAGAAAGTAATGGTCTTGACCCTGTATTCCAAGCCTTTTTGCAAGCAGGAATGTCTCGTATGGTCGTGCCTGTACGTCCAGGATTTGAAGAAGCTGTGACTTATTTCTTAGCAACTGGAAGAGTTTGGATGGGAAATGGCTTGGCTATTGATTCTGATGATGAACTCTACTTATCTATTGCAGAAGAACTACAATCTGTAGAAGGAGAAGTAGAAAAAGAGTGGGAAACACGCGTCCCTACAGCGCTTACCATTGTACAAGCAGACTCCGCAGTACTCATGGAAGGTGGATTGCCTTGTTATTGTGAAGATGAAGAGGGAGATAGTACCATTTTACGTAGTGAAACGATACTTACAGGAACTCAAAATACACCAGAAACACTCTCAGAAAGTGAGCCGCCTGAAGAAGGAGGCGGAGGATTGACTTTTTAAGAAGTAATCTTTAAAAAAACCTTATCCCTTTTGCGAGAGTTAGTAGTGGTCACGCTTTCGCGAAAGCTAACACAGCCCATATTCAATAAGGATATGGGCTGCGATAAGGGAGTGTAAGTAACGATACCTGCACACATAAATACAATGTGCAATAAAAAATATAAAAACTATGAATGCATACGAATACGGAATGGATCATTTTAGCTTTAAGTATCAACCGATACCTAATGCTATTATTTTCAATGACAAATACATTTTCGTCGATGATTTCGAAACGGACGAAAATGGACAACAAATACCTATAGATGCGCTGCAAACCCCATATATTTATGCCGAAGCCTACAAACTAAACGATGGTAGCTATAAACTCTATGAACCCATACGTACGGTAAGTGAACTTTATGTAGAAGAGTATCTTATCCCTAATAATTACCTGACAGATTTAGGTGATGATAATACTGTTGATAATGCAGTGGGCACCTATCAAGTGTACAAATTTGAGGATATATTTTATGTGAAATATGAAAATCCGAATAGTTTAGATACAATTACCATTACTGGGAAACGAGGAAGTCCAAAACTTTTCCCTTTAAGCGATGTAAAACTTTCAGAACTCATAAGAAATACAGATGTAAAATTCTTCCTTTTCTTCTCTAATGATGGTGAAAAACTGAATAAAGCATACAATGCGATTACCAAAACATTACCTGATGAAATTATTTTCTTTATCGAAAAAGATGGATTTGGAGGCATAAGTTCTGTAGTACGAGTCTATACAGGGACTAATATAACCAGTGAAACAATATTGCCAGCAAAGGATATCGCGTATATAGCGGAGGCTTTAGGTGTAAATGCAAATGTTTATAAAATACAGAATTATATAGACGAAGTATTTAAAACACACTTAGAATTTGTGAAAGAACAAAAAGAGCAGGGGATTGCTTATTGGGCAAGTGAAGTATTAGGAGTACCCCTTGCGGTTAATAATACGATCCTATATGGTATAGGCTATGTACTCAAGGAATTGGGAGATGGTATTTCTAAGGAGTTAACCTTTGATGATATCCGTTGGAAATACTACAATGAAAATGGAGATAAAGCAAAAGATTTTAGTCCTGTACTACCAGGATTTGAAGCACTACTAGGTAAGGTAGGTGAAACAGAAAAAGACAGTTTTAACAAGGCAGATACCTTTGAGGTTGTTGTAGCGGCACTAGAGACTAGGGTCAACACCTTTTTTAATAGTGCGTCTGATGACTCAAATTTTAAAGCTCTGTTTAAAACACACTTTGGTTTTATCAATACGCTTATTGCTAAACTCAAGGAACTCTATACAACGTTTAAAGAAACTTTTACGGCTAAAAACGGACTCATCTTTGGCAATGCCTTATTCATTGGGATTGTAAATAGCTTGATCAAAGCCATAGGAGGTATCTTAAGTTTGGTTGGATCTATTTTAAAATACCCTTATGAGGTTCGTAAAGAGCAAAAAGAACGTAGAAGTCAAAATAAAGTAGATACCACTTTGTCTTCTGTAAAGGAGGTTATTGAAGAATTTATGCAAACCTTAGATAAGCTCTTTACGGTAAAAAATATAGAAGCTTTATTTAATGGATTTACACAAATGGGAGCATTGGTGTTAACGACTTTTTCTGATCCGGACCAATTAGTTTCATTAAGCCGTGCTTTTGCTCTTGCTGTGGCAGACAAGACGGTAGATGCTGCAAAATACCTAAGCGTGCGCATAGATAATATAGGATATGGTTTGGGCTTTGCGATTGGCTTTATTGTAGAAGAAGTAATCACAGCGATTGCTTCAGGAGGTGCAAAAACCGTAGGTACGGCTTTAAAACTCACGGCAAAATCTTTTGAAGAACTTTTAAGTTTAGGAAGAAGAGGTGTCAAAACCTTAGGAAAAGCGCCTCAATCTTTTGCAGAAACGGTCATTGCCTTGTTTAGATACTTGCGCAAGCTTAATGTACAGAAACTACTGGATGATTTGATTGCCTTGATGGTAAAGCTGTTTAAGACAACGAAGCAAATGGCAGTAGAAGCCTTTGAAAAACTATTTACAAAACCACAACAAAACAGAATGCTTGAAAATGCTAAACTACAACCTACATCAGTAGATGATTTAGGAGTGATAACATTTTGTCCAATAAAAGCTTAATAATTATGAAAGCACATATAAAAAAGCTTCTTATTTATTGGGAAGCAAAAAAACAGCGAAAAAAAGAAATTGACCTATTTTTAAAAACCTATCATCTAAAACTAGTAAAAGTAAAGGATACAAGCCTTACACTATCATGCATTCAGCCGGTTCCATCAGGTAAAAAAAATAAATATAATCTAGTAAGAGAAGAAGATGGTTTTGTTATAGAGAAAGACTTAACGCTTAATGAGTTTACTAAAAAGTCTGAAGAATATACCAAAGCTGCTGCCAAGAGAAAAATACCTTTTGAACAGTATTTGGATGAGTTGGTTAATTTAAAACGTTTTGGATTTGAAAGATTTACCTTTGCAAAAAGGTTTGATAACCATATAGAGTTTGGACATATAAGAGTGGAAGTAGTTAATAGTAATTTACCGACTACATTACCAGACGGTAGTAAGAACCCAAATTTTATTGCTGAAGCTTATCAATATGTGGTAGGAAAAGGAGGAAGAACGAGTGCTGATATTTTAAATAATCAAAGTTTTAGAATTAAAGCTTGGGGAGGTTCACATTTTTTAAAAAACATTGATAATGTAACTGTTAGATTAGCTACGCCACCTAATAAATTAGAGCAGTTAACAGGGAACTTTGGAACTTTCAAATTGTCAACAGGAGAAATTGTAAGAAAGGTACAATTGGAATATTTTATAAAGGAAACTAATACTTGGAAATTGAAAAAAGATCCAACCACAATGTGGCCAAGATCTTGGGATATAGAAAAGGTGAAAAATATAGTTAAAGAAGCAACAGAGAATGTTACGGATGTTAAAGGGCGTGTTTTCAAAGGATTAACAAAAGATGGTTATAAAGTTGAGTTTTGGATTAATAAACAAACTAAAGAAATAGACACAGCATACTTAGTATTTTAAAAATTAATGTAATGAATAAAATAGAATTTTACGTACTCGAAAATTGGGGAAAAGTAAATAGAGCAAAAAATAGCGAATATATGCTTTTAAGCTATTTTTTAGATGATATAAAAAATTATTTTCCATACCAGCAAGATGAAACAATAGAGAATTTAGAAAGGGTTTTAAATGGAGATAAAACTTTTGCAGATATACAAGATCCAGAAGTTTATTGGAGTTATGGAGAAGGTTCTGGATACTTTGAGATAGAAGGTACAACAGCTTATTTTGAGCCAGATTTATCTGATGCACCAAGAATTGTAATGCCATTAGAAGAGGTTGTAGAAATAGTTGAAAGGTGGATTGCTTTTCTAAGGCAGGAGTAAAAATAAAAAGGATATTTAAATAAGATTACCCTTGCCCCGCTCCCGCCAGTTTGTAACTGGTGGCGTTAAGAGTTGTTAGAAAACAGCAATTTGCAAAGAGCTATGATGATAAGTCATAGCTTTTTGTATTTTGGGATAGCTAGGGTCGCCTCTTCTGGTTATAGGAAATGAGGTTGTAGTTGTTTGGGTTTTACTCCATACAGCATTCGTCAAAGACCAGCGCTAGTAGGGTAAATAATCTTAAGAAACTTTATTAAAATGAATAATAAATATTTATTACTAAAGAATTACAAGGATAAAAAAAGTATTGTTAATTCAATTGAAAGCATTGCTGATAAATTAAATCTTAGAAAAGAGAAGGAGAATCTGTATTCTAGTTTAGCAGATTTAGAGTTATATTTAGATGTCAATGATGAAGATTTTCATTTTTTAGGAATAAGAGTAATGAATTCTGAAGAATTTGAAAGAGATAAAATAATAGTAGATGGAGAGGAGTATTTTATTGCGTTATCAATAGATCATGAATCTTTTGAAGAACGATTTATTCATATGTTTTTAAAAGAATTTCTGCCATTTTATCCAGAAATAATAATTGCTGATGAATCGACTACAGAGTTTTATACTATAGAAGATTTACAAAATAATAACATTCCTTGGTTACAAAGATCATTTTAGAATAGGTGAAATATTTTTTAGTCTTTGAATAAAATAAATTCAATCATCATTATCACGATTTTAATTTAAATAATCAGAAAAACAGATATAAAAGCTATGACCATACGTCATAGCTTTTTGTATTTTAGTGTCAATGAGTAAGATGAGTGAGTTTGTCTTGACGATCACAAGATCGTAACAATATATAAATAAGATGAAAGCAAATATTAAATTTATACAACAGCAATTCGAAAATATTGCACAGCAATATAAACTAGAATGGGTAAATATAACAGATTGGACAGGAGAGTTGGTTAATGATAAAGTTCGAGTAAGTTTTGGCACAGAAAGATGGGAAGATGGTATTAATGTTGTTTTGGCTAATATAATGACTAGAGATTTTTATTATCCTGATGACATAGAAAAAATAAAAGGTTTTAAGCCTTTTGAGGACGAATTTTTCACACCTGAAGATGTTGTTTTTTATGAATCTTTAATGGAGGGGAATGATCAAATTGTTTTTTCATTTAGGGTTTTGTTAGAGCGTTATTGTCAAAAAGCATTATCTGGAGATTTTTCAGAATTAGGCCCAAGGGATCAATAATTAAGACTGTCTTGACCTAAAAAAGTGTATATAAAAACCAAAATAGTCATATGTAAAAGTCTATTATTTAACACTATCGTCTTTTCTTTTCGCGAAAGCGCAAAAAAACACCCCTTACTTTCCTTAAACAAGCGTATAGTAAGGGGTGGTGTTATTATAAGCCTATCAGTTTTACTCCTTTATAATCTTCACCGTTTGTGACGAGTTTTGAACCTGATCTACAATCGCTAAAAAGTAAATGCCTGTGGTGAGTTTTTCTAGGTTTAATGTTGCGCTGTTAGCAGTCATTTGCTTCGTTTCAGATAAAACTTTTTTACCATCAATGCTATACACGGTAAAAGATACCTCTCCTTGATAGTTTCCTGAGATTTGTAGAATATCATTCACAGGATTTGGAAATATAGTGACTGGGGTCACAGCAATTTCTTCTGTACTTAACGTGGCTCCAGAGAAGTAAGCAAGTCCTCGTTCATACACATCTTCGCCTATTTGGGTTCCTAAAATACGCCCAGGAATATCATCAATAGGGGGGTGAATGCCTCCCCAAATTCTAGATAAACTCGTTTGATCTGAAGCATCTTTATACGTTGCCCACTGTAAGGTCATATTCACAGAAG
>CAYGQJ010000009.1:0-51356 GCA_964351845.1 uncultured Flavobacteriaceae bacterium
GGCTTACTAAAAATAGCTGATCCTATTTCTTAATAAAAGAGACAATACTTTATCAAACCCGTCCATTCAAAAAGAATAGGCGGGTTTTTTACATCTACTCCCTTCCCTGCAAGCTTTATGCAGTGTACCCTTTTACATTAGTGTCAAGATACAGATACCCATTATAGCGTAAAATATAATAGGTCTTAAAACTGGCAGAAATGACCGTTTTCTTGTCGGTTTTATCATCTGGTCCTAGACTAGATTTACATCAGTAAAACAAAACACATTATAAAGCGAGTATGAACAATCAAAACAACATAATAGACTGGAGCTCTCCAGATATCTTGTTGGAACTTGTTCATCAGATTAAAGATCCGCTTACTGCCATTATGGAAGCAAATAAAGGAGTGGCAGATCAATTGTTTGGAAATAGCAATCCGCAAAGTACTTCTGAAATCACCCTGGTAAATAGTCAGCGTATTGCTTCTCTGATAGAAGAAGTCATACGCAGAACGACTACGCCTGAAGAAACCACCAAACAGCCTCTTATTTTTGAACTATACAATACCAATCCTCACATTCAGGAAATGTGTAATGGAGAGATAGATCCAAAGAAAATATCACAAACAGATAAAGAATGGCTTTTAGAATTAGAACGTGTTGTTTTTAATGAAACGCAGCTCAATCAATTGAGCTTATTTGCCCTGGCTTTTGAAGTGTCTGTAAGTGAGCGACAGCTGCATAGAAATATCAAAAAATTCTTAGCGCTTACGCCTAATAAATACATCAGAATTTTAAAACTTCACAAAGCAAAGCAGCTTTTAGAAGAATACGTATACAGAACCATTTCTGAAGTGGCCTATGCGGTAGGATTTAGTGATGTACATTATTTTTCAAAATTGTTCTTTAAGCAATATGGCACCATGCCTAAGAAGCTTCTTCCTTCCTAAAAATTATTTTTAGTGCATTCATTATTCATCGCACTAAAGAATCTCGTCCAATTTAAATAGATAGACTGTGAAATATATGACTTTGATGTGTGTTCCATCGTAGTAATTATATGATTTATGAAGAGGGATTTTTCTCTATACGCTTTCGCGAAAGCGTACAAATCAATAGTCAACAAGTAAAGTGTGTTATACCAACTAAAATACCGTCGACTTCAGTTTTTTTGGCAGTTACATCAAGTTAGGTACACATACTTTTGCGTTAATCTCTAAACCAAATCTCATTGATTGCCACTAAAAAAATACTTGAAGCACAACGCCTTATTCAACTCCTTATTGAGACGGCTCTTCACAATGAAGTGTTTAAGCAACAACTCATCTCTAATCCTATAAAAACGATTGAAAAAGTGACAGGAAAGCCTAGTCATTTTCCTAAAGGGATACGTATTCAGGTAGAGGATCAATCTGACGCTTCTATCATTTTTATAAACCTTCCCGTAAAGCCTAGAACTCAATCTTTGAATCCTACTATATAACTATCAAGGTGTTAAAATTAAACATGGCAGTTTTCACCGTTTACTTGTCAGTTTCCAACATTGTTAGCTCGTTACATTTGACATAACAATTAGACAACATCCATTTTAATATTTAAAATTATATGAAACGCGTACTTTTTTTACTAGGACATCTTAACGATAGAGATATCGAATGGATGATTAATAACGGACATAAAGAATCCGTAAAAACAGGAGAGACTCTCATTACGAGAGACGAGGCTATAGACAACCTCTTTATTGTACTCTCTGGGCACTTATCTATACGTGATGGTATTACAAACATACATGAAATTGCGTCTGTAAGTGCAGGGGAAGTTCTTGGAGAAATGTCTTTCTTAGAAGCAAGACCCCCTTCTGTATCTGTGATGGCATCAGAAAATTGTGAGATCTTCGTTATCCCAAAAAAATATATTGAAAGTCGTATGGAAACAGACTTACAATTCAAGTCTAATTTCTATTTCGGACTCGCATTGTTCCTTTCTAATAGACTTCGCAAAACCACAGATCAACTTGGCTTTGGCGCTCCTGAAGATACAGATCTAATAGATACCAATGTCCTTGACGGCGTTGCAAGAGCGGGTGCTAGATTTAGTGAGATCCTCAAGAAATTTTCAGAAGTATAATACTCCTTACACTATGAAAACAAAACAATCATTTATATGTTATTGCTTCTTGCTTTTAAGCTGTAGTGTACTCTATGCCCAAACAGATATTGAAGGAAGTCTTTTAAATCTTGCTTCCCTTACGTTGGATAAGAGTCCTGTTGTAAAGCAAAATATACTTCTTATCAATCAAGCAGAAGCAAATTACCGTACTCAGAGAAGTATTTTTGATTATGAGCTTTCTTCTGGACTTAGTTTGACCAGAAATAAACTTACACTGTTTGATGCAGATCCTAGAAGTGCTATTCTTTCAGATAAGTTAGAAACCAATAGTACTGGACTTTCTTTAGGGCTTCAAAAAAGATTTAGAACAGGGCTTATCGCAAATATCACTACAGAGTATTCAAGTATATCTGATAATTTTCCATTTAACAGGTTTAATGAACAAGTAGGTGCAAATATTTCAGATCAAGTGACTGCCACTACCTTATCTCTTACACAACCACTCTTAAGAGGAAATAGGAAAAGTATTGTTACTGCATTTGAAAAGTCCGCTCAACTTTCTATTGAAAGCACAAAAGACAATACTATTTTAAATAATGCCTTTGAAATCGCACAAATGGGTGCTGCTTACTGGCAATATGTAGGCGCTTTTAAGAGCTTACGCATTTTTGAAGCTAATGAAAGTCGCGTCCGCAATGTACTAGAAATGACTCAAGAACTTGTAAAAGCAGACAAACGTCCTGAGGGGGACCTTCTTCAAATACAGGCAGATGTTGCAGATCAAGAAAGGCAAACTACCATAGCAAGGCAAAATTTTTATAACGCAAAATTAAACCTAGGAAGAGTTGTCGGAATCAGCGAAGCAGAAAGTAAAAACATAGGAGATCCCTTAGATTATTTTCCCGCTACAAATGATAATTACGTTGATGCAGAAGGTATGATTGCGCTTGCGCGAAAAAACAGAACTGATATCTCTGCGGTTGCCTTTACTCAAGAAGGTTTAGAATTACAGCGTAAAGCGGCCAAAAATAGTAAACTCCCTCAATTAGATCTCACAGGATTTTTCACCTACCAAGGAGAAGCTAGTAATGGCGGTATTGAACAAGTTTATGGAGCGCTCGGAAACAGACCTGGACGCAATCAAGTAGCAGGACTACGTCTTAACTTCTTTATTCCAGTAAATAATAATAGAGCGAAGGCA
Source organism: uncultured Flavobacteriaceae bacterium (assembly GCA_964351845.1). Lineage (GTDB taxonomy): Bacteria > Bacteroidota > Bacteroidia > Flavobacteriales > Flavobacteriaceae > Dokdonia. Next base: position 3,293 of record CAYGQJ010000009.1, read on the forward strand.
GATTTCGCTTTAAGCGAAATAGCCATACAAGACCAACAGATTACGTATGATAATCTCGTGCGTAATGTTGACCTTAATGTGAGCATTGCTCTTAACAATTTAGAAAATACAATTAAAATCGTAAAGAAAGCAAAAGAGGCTTTAGATTTTTCCAAACAAGTATTTGAAAATGAAGAGATTAGATTTAGAAGTGGTCTCACAACCTTATTAAACCTAATCCTTTTTCAGGATAGATTAACCTTTGCTTATCTAGAGTACTTAAATGCAGAGCAACAATATGCTATTGCATTGCTTAATCTAAGATTTGAAACGGGAACCCTACTTTCAAGAAACGACAATGCCACTACACTAGAAAAAGAAATATTCTACACAATACCAACTAATAATTAAAACACACACGATATGCCACCTACGTTTTTTAGAAAATCAGCACTAGAAAAGCTTTCAACTCCAGAAAAGCTAGACCAAATGATTAAAGTAACCGGACCTAAAGCATGGATAGGACTCACCACGATCACTCTTGTGTTGGTGACAGCCCTAGTTTGGTCTTTTGGAGGTAATGTAAAAACCAAATTAAATGTTGTAGGCGTACTTTTGGGAGGAGAAGTACACGAAGTAGTATCTACAGCACAAGGACAACTTATCAACCTCAATGTTACTGTAGGAGATCAAATACATGAAGGCGATGTTATAGCTACCATAGAGCAGCCACAAATCTCTCAACAAATTGAAGAAGCAGAGGCACTACTACAAGAACGAAAATATGAGCTTGAGCAACTGCTATCTTTTGGCACGCAAGACAGTAGATTGCAGGGAGAGTTTATTTCGCAACAGCGATCTAGCCTTCAACTCCAGATAGAAACACAGCGTAATAGTATGGAGTTTTTAAAGAATCAACTTGAGACAGAAAATGAGCTCAGAAAGAGAGGCTTGATTACAACCACGCAGATTGTAAATACACAACAACAAATTGAAGCTGCAAGAAACCAGATTGAGAGTCTTAAAGCACAAATGGCACAAACATCATCACAGAAACTAAATCTTGATTTTGATTCTGACCAAAAAAGAAACCTACTTGAGCAACGTATTGCGCAAGCAGAGAGAAACCTAGAACAACTCAATGAGCGTTATGAAATTCAATCTAATATAACGAGTCCGTATAATGGAGAAGTAGTAGAAGTACTTACGGATGCAGGCATCATTGTAGGTCAAGGAACACCGCTTTTTAAACTTAAGAATCAAAACGGAACAGAAGGGAATCTCCGAGGGATCTTATATATCCCTTCTCAAGATGGTAAGAAAATCAAAGTGGGTATGGAAGCTCTTGTAGCTCCATCTACAGTACAACCACAAGATTATGGATTTATGAAAGCTACCGTAACGTATGTTTCAGACTTCCCAATTACACAACAAGGGATGATGACTTCTGTAAAAAATGATCAACTCGTACAAACTCTCATAGGTATGGGTGCCCCTTTTGAAGTTCACGTAGAATTTGAAAAAGATCCTAATGCTTATAGTGGTTTTAGATGGACCTCTGCTCAGGGGCCAGACGTTCTTATCAATGAAGGAACTTCTTGTATAGGTAAGGTAACTGTAAAATCAGAACCTCCTATTGCAATTGTTGTTCCAGCACTTAAAAAATTCTTTGATCTTTATTAATATCCATTTTTTCAATCCTTTAGAAACTTAAGACAATGATAGCGAACCTTCTTTCTATAAATAGCAAAAAGAATGTTGTAAAAACACCAACGGTCCTCCAAATGGAAGGAGTAGAATGTGGTGCAGCAGCCCTTAGTATAATCTTAGGACATTTTGGAAAATTTGTTCCTTTAGAAAAGCTCAGGATTTCCTGTGGGGTATCTAGAGATGGTCTTAAAGCTACAAATATCCTAAGAGCTGCGCGTGAATATGGCCTTGATGCAAAAGGATATGCCAAATCCATTGAAAAACTCAAGGAAATAAAAATGCCCGCTATCATTTTTTGGAATTTTAATCATTTTCTTGTTTTAGAGGGGTTTACAAAAGATAGAGTGTATTTAAGTGATCCTGCAGGAGGTCGTTATTATGTAAGTCATCAAGAATTTGATGATGCCTTTACAGGTGTTGTCATGACTTTCAAACCTAATGAGAAATTTGAAAAAGGAAATGAGAAAAAAGGACTCATGCCCGCACTTGCCTCAAGGGTGTCAAGCTCTAAAATGAGTGTTATATATATTATTCTTGCCAGCTTATTTTTAGTAATCCCTGGATTAGTCATACCCTCATTTACACAGATTTTTATTGATAAATATTTAGTGAATCAAATTTCTGGATTTGTAATGCCACTCCTTCTCATTATGGGCGGAATGTTACTACTCAATGGGGCTACCGTTTATATACAACAATACTACCTCTTACGAATGGAAACAAAACTAGCATTGACCACTTCTAGTAAGTTCCTGTGGCATGTATTCCATTTACCTATTGCCTTTTTTACACAAAGAAGTAGTGGTGAGGTAGGGAGCCGTGTAAGTCTCAATGATAAGGTAGCAAGGTTATTAAGTGGAGAACTCGCAAACGCTGCTCTTAATGTCATTGTTGTTGCCTTTTATGCTGTACTCATGTTTTCATATGATGTGTTACTTACTAGTATTGGTATTGCTATGGCTGCTATAAATGTGTTTGCATTACAATTTGTTTCTAGAGCTAGAAAAGATGGAAATCGAAGGCTAATCAATGAAAATGGGAAACTCTTAGGAACAACCACCTCTGGAATTAGTATGATTGAAACACTCAAAGCTTCTGGAAGAGAAAATGATTTCTTTATGAATTGGTCTGGTTACTTAGCCAAAGTAATTAATGCACAACAAGAGTTAGGCTGGTTAACTACAAAGCTCAATATTATCCCACCATTGCTTATGTCTCTCAATACCACTTTAATTTTAGGGGTAGGAGCTATGAGAGTTATGGATGGCGAAATGACACTAGGTATGCTCGTTGCATTCTTATACCTGATGAATAATTTTATGGGGCCTGTAAATAAATTGGTTTCAGTAGGGAGTATGCTACAAGAAACAGAAGGAGATATGGGACGCATAGATGATGTTCTTAATTATGAGACCTCTAGTGAATTTGAAACAAAAGAAGATAAGAATACCAAAAAGAATGACTCAGATATAGAAGGTTCTAATGAAGATACATCTTTGGTCTCAGAAAAACTCCTAGGACACCTAGAAATAAAGAATCTCTCTTTTGGATATAGTAGAGTAATGCCTGCACTTATTGAAGATTTTAGTTTAAAACTCAAGCCAGGAAGTCGAGTGGCTCTTGTGGGGGGGTCTGGTAGTGGTAAATCTACCATAGCTCGACTCGTGGCAGGATTGTATGATCCATGGGAAGGAGATATACTCTTTGATAACGTTTCAAAAAGAGACATTCCTAGACATGTAATCAATGAATCGGTCGCTGTAATAGATCAAGATGTACTTATTTTTAATGGTACTATTAAAGAAAATATTTCCTTTTGGGATGAACGCGTAAGTGAATCTCAAGTCATTCAATCTGCTCATGATGCAGAAATACATGAAACCATCGCAGCAAGAGTAAATGCATATGATAGCGAAGTGACAGAACGTGGAGCAAACTTTAGCGGAGGTCAAAGACAACGACTAGAAATTGCACGAGCGCTTACTTTAAATCCATCTATTTTGGTTATGGATGAAGGAACTAGTGCATTAGATCCAAAGTCAGAAAAACTCGTAATGGATAATATCAAGCGTAGAGGATGTACCTGTCTTATAGTCGCCCATCGACTCAGTACGATTAAAGATTGCGATGAAATTATAGTTCTCAAACATGGAAAGATAGAAGAAAGAGGAACACATGAAGAACTTATAAGTAAAAACGGGCTTTATGCCGATTTAATTAGCTCTAAATAATAATATATCATGTCTGAACACAAAAAAATCAATATCGGAGCCAGTAAGTCAATGATTCTTGATAATCACGATACTTTCTGGATGGTTATTTCTGGTGAAGTAGATATTTTCTACGTAAATATCGATGCAGATGGCAACTACAAAAGTAGGTTGACCTATCTCTATCGTGCAAAAAAAGGAGAGCTTTTATTCAGTTTGTTAGCGACACCTCTAAAAGAAGGTATAAAGCTCTTAGCCATGAGCTCAGAAGCAAAATTATTGGAGCTTGACAAAAGCAAATTAATTGGAGTAGATCATACCTTTCTAAAGTTTCATATTGAAAAGTGGATTTCAAATCTAACAACAAGGCTTCATCGCTTAAATATTCCTAGAGTATATACTCCGTTAGCAAATACAACTGAAATAGAATTATCAAAAGATGAAATCGCCTACCCATATAAAGGGGTTGTATGGTGTCGACTTACTAATGGTAGTGCTTCTATTTATGGCGGATTTTCTGAACAAACTGCTGATTCAAACACCGATTTTCATATCGCGGTCAATAATTCACTATGGATTAAAGGACTAGAAAAAGAGACTGCTTTTAGTATATTAAGTACTAGAGAAATGCTTAAAGATGATATTTACTTTATGTTATCCTTAAAAAATCTCCAAGAGCATTTCTATCAAAAAATTATTGAAGATGAAACAACGTCAAGAGAACAAGAAGAAAAACGTATCGTTTCTAAGATTGTAACAGACGGGGAAAAATTAAATAAAACGTTACATGATTTAGGAGGAATCATCCCATCTGACGCTACCCGTTCAAAAACAACGGCTAATCCAGGTACTTTTAATACAGATGACAACTTATTAACGGCATGTCAATCCATTGGTGATACCGTAGGATTTACTTTTAAGGCTCCAAAATTTATGGATTCGTATAAGGACAGTTTGACAAATCAACTTTTTGCCATAGGACAAGCTTCTAATGTACGTATTCGTAAAATAATTTTAAGAGGCACTTGGTGGAAAGATGAAAACGGACACATTCTAGCTTTCACAAAAGAGGGAAGTCATCCAGTGGCAATGATTCAAAAAACAGCTCAAAATTATACCTATAAAAATACAGATACTGGAGTTGAAGAAATTGTAACAAAAACCGTTGCAGATTCATTGGAGCCAGTAGCTTATATGTTCTTCTTCGCTTTTGATAAAAAAATGGATGCGGTAAGGAAAATATGGGATTTTGCTATTCAAGGGGTTAAAAAGGATGCGAAATTTCTAATCCTTGCCGCATTAGCGGGTAGCCTTATGGGCCTATTGGTTCCTATTTTATCTGGGATTATGTTTGATGATGTTATTCCAACTGCAGATAGGGGATTGCTTTTTGAAGTATTCGGAATTATGTTCATAATAGGTGTTATTTCTGCATTACTACAACTAGTACAAGGTGTTCTTCAGCTACGTGTAGAGACAAAATCAAATATAAATTTACAAGGTGGATTAATGGATCACTTATTAAGATTACCTGTTTCTTTTTATAAAAAATACTCCTCAGGAGATCTTACAAACAGAGCACTTAGTATTAATACGATTAGACAAATCCTTTCTAATACGGTATTAACTACCGTTCTTAGTGGTACATTCTCTATAGTAAATTTAGGGCTACTCTTTTATTATGATACTGGTCTTGCATGGATTGGAGTAGGCCTGGCCGTTGTCGCTGTGATCTTTATTGCAAGTATTGGATGGCTTAAACTAAAATACGACCGAGATATTTCAGATGAACATGGTGCTATTCAAGGCTTTTTATTTGAGTTTTTATCTGGGATTACTAAAATCCGGATTACTGGGGCAGAAAAAAGAATATTTACACTCTGGGCCACTAAATTTTCAAGATTAAAAAAATTAGGGTTTAGATCAGGAAGTTATCAAAACTTTATTGAAGTCTTTAATGCTTCGTATCCATTAATGACAAAGGTATTTTTCTTCTCCTTTATTTATTATGTATATACCACGGCTACTACTGCTAGTGTCGGCCTTATTTCTGTAGGTGCATTTATGGCATTTATGAGTGCCTTTAGTCAATTTTTAGGTGATATGCTACGTATGAGTATGTCTTTAATTTCTTCACTAAATATCGTTACACTCTATGAACGTGTGCAACCTATCTTAGAAGAAACACCAGAGTCTAGTAATGATAGCCTAGATCCTGGAGAATTAGCTGGAGGTATAGAGCTTAATTCGGTTTCATTTAGATATGACGAGGACCAACCTCTAGTATTAAAGGATGTATCTCTAAAAATCAACCCAGGAGAAATGGTAGCATTCATCGGCCCTTCTGGATCTGGAAAATCTACGATTATGCGTGTTTTACTTGGATTTGAAGAACCAGAGGCTGGATCTGTTTATTACGACGGTAATGCCTTTGATTCTATGAACAAAGATTTAGTAAGACGACAGATAGGTGTTGTACTTCAAAATGGAGCCCTAATGGCTGGAAGTATATATAAAAACATTGTAGGTAACTCCGAACTTAGTTTAGACGACGCTTGGGAAGCCGCTCGTATGGCGGGTATGGAAGAAGACATTAAAAACATGCCTATGGAGATGCATACGATGGTAAGTGAAGGCGGGGGTACTTTTTCTGGAGGTCAAAGACAACGTTTGATGATTGCAAGAGCTATTGCGCATAAACCGCGTTTATTGTATATGGACGAAGCTACTAGTGCTTTAGATAATCATACGCAAAATATAGTTTCAGAAAGTCTGGATAACTTACAAGCAACAAGAATCGTCATTGCACATCGCCTAAGCACAATTAAAAATGCAGACAGAATATATGTGATGGATAAAGGAGCTATTGTCGAATCAGGAACCTATGACGAACTTATTGAAAACAACGGGTTGTTTTCAACACTTGCTAAAAGGCAGATTGCTTAATTAAAATAGATCCATGAGACAGCAGATGACTACTAATTTATTGAGTGAACTCACAGACGATATCAATGTGCAAAATGAGATTTTAGCGTACGCGAAAAATAAATTTGTTTGTCATGATAGCGAGAGTGAATTACATTATAAAGAGAAGTTTGTCGATGAAAGCTTCGTGAACTCTTGGCACCAATACCTTAAAGAAGCTGAAACAATAGGTGTTTTTAAAACGTTACAACGTCATCTAGTACCGTTACAGTTTCCTGTCTCTGAAAATATAAGTAAAAATACTTCCTATAGGTCTGCGACTTTACAAGGAAAAAATACTTGTCATATGGCAGAGGCAACAGGATTAGAACTAAGAAATTCTAAGGGATTAGAACTTCAAATATATGATAGTCTCAGTGGTAAAATACCCATATTAATTGTTGATGATGACAAAGACTTCAAATCATTAATCCAAGCGCTTTGTCATAAAAATGAACCTGTTAAAATTCCAGATGCTATGGGAGCAGCAATGATTAATGGTCTTAACAATTGGAGTAAAATCAATGAACTTAAAAATGCATTCTTAGCATCTAATATAGTCGCTAATTGGCCTAGTCATTTTAAGAATCAAATAATTCCAAACAAGTCATTATATCAAGACAAAATTATCATACTAAGTAAAAAGCCGTATAGTAACGTAACTGCTGATGCAATCGGATGCAATCAAGAAGATTGGATACATCACTCATTACAAATTAGACTTGAGCATGAATGTGCTCATTATTTTACGCTTCGTAACTACGGCATCATGGCAAATAATATGCATGATGAACTTATTGCTGATTATGTGGGTATATGTGCTAGTTATGGTCGCTATAATCCAGAATGGTTTTTAAAATTTATAGGTCTTGAAGAATACCCTAATTACAGAAAAGGAGCTCGTTTAGAAAACTATTTAGGAAACCCTAAACTTTCTAAAGAAGCCTTCGAAGTTTTAAAGAAAGTTATATATAAAGCAGTAAACAATATCCATAAGTTTGATAGTCAAATCAATAATAGAACTCATAAAACGAATAAAAAAATCGCGTTGATATGCCTTTGTTCTTTCAGTATTTTAGACATGGCCCATGAAGGTAGTTCTGATCTAATGTATGCAAAGTTCAATAACCTAATTGAAAGTTCAAAATGTATAACAAAGTCATGAAGGTAGATAACATTAGAAATTTATGTAGTAACCTAAGTCTACTGTTTTATCATACATCGTGATCTATTCATTAGATGAATTTAGAAAATATTAAAAAGAGAGTACTTGTTTTCTAAGAAGACAAAATTTTGCATTGTGACTAGCTAGAATAAGGTTATTCAAAACATTTATAATGTAATAGAATACTTAAATCTAAAAAAATATAATGCAAAAAATGACAGAAAAGGATCACTTATCGAGTATTCAAAGTAAACTTAGTACGTGTACCATACTTTTTTCTGATATTAGAAATTTTACTAAACTCACAAGTGAACTAGGAGCAGTACAAGTAGTTGATCTATTAAATAAGTATCTAAATACAATGGCTGGCGCTATTGATAATCATGATGGAGTCTTAGATAAATTTATAGGAGATGCTATTATGGCGGTATTTGGTTTACCTCATACTCAAAAAATTGATCCTAAAAATGCTGTAAGATGCGGATTAGAAATGATTGAAATATTAGAAAAATTCAATCAGGAGATACCTTACGATACTATTCTAAATATAGGCATTGGAATAAGCACAGGAACCGTAGTCTCAGGGAAGATTGGTTCTAAAAAAAGATCAGAACATACTGTCATAGGAAACTCAGTAAATTTAGCATCAAGATTAGAAAATGAAACAAAAAAATTTAAAGTAAATATCTTAATTTGTGAAACTACGTATAATCTTGTCTCATTAGATTTTCATTGCCGAGAGATAGATACCGTATTATTAAAAGGGATAGATGCCCCTATTAAAATCTACACAGTAATTAAAGACAAAAGAAAACCATTTTCAGATAAAGAAATGCTTCTAAACGAATACTATTCTATTGGATTAAAACATTATTATAATCAAAACTATCTAGCGTCTTTTAGGCACTTTAAATTAGCTTATTTTTTAGATAAAAATGATGGCCCGACACTATTATTTATAGACAGATGTATGGCTCAAATAGCTAATGATAAAAAAATGAATCAAAAAGTCACCATATAATTACAAGCAAACTATTCAGAAATCATCACCTTAGATTCTGAAGAGCAATTAGCTAAATTCTCTATCGCCACCAAGCAGGTATATAAAAGCGCTCAAGATAAAAAGATAAGAGACGCGTAATGGCATTCTGTAGCGCCCTAGAACAAAACAGCCGATATTATTGAGTATATCACCGAAGGAAAAGAAATCGCTATGTCATCGAAGTAGGAATGAATGAATGTTGTTGTTGCGTTCAAAAGCATAACCGCTTGATGCTAATTATTAAGAGCAATATAGATCGCCCTTTTTGCACAATGTGAGTCTGTCCAAGGCCAAAACTAAAAACGTAAACCACTGTCTACAGCTTTCTATTCATTTAAAAGGGATTTAATTTTTTGCACATCTTTTGCAACCTCTTCTGGAATAATTCCATGTTCTTGAAAGGTCTTTAAATCGTCCAAGAATACTTCTTTATACGTGGCAAAACCTTGCTCATTAAAGGGTTTGTCCTTCCAAGTTCGATAGAGTTTTTTTGCTTCTTTAAATCGGCCTCCTTGCAGAAGGATAGCCACAGGAAGGTTCGTGTGTAAAAATTTGTTTTCTACTTCCAAGGCTAATGCTTCATTAATAAGCTGATCAGCTTCTTCAAAGTAACCGGAAAGCATGCCATACCAAGCGGCACTGTTTAAACTTTGGGATACGGACTCAAGTGTAGCTCCTTCAGCTTTTTGGGCATGAGACAAAACTACATATGCAATATGCTTCGTTTTTGATGTATTGACTTTAGTGGTTAAAACTTCTAACACCTTGTACGGCGTATCGATTAAGCCATAAGAGCTAAAATCAGAATAATGCTGTTCTAAATTAGGTTGGTCATCTAGTAACAAGTAAGAGAGTAACAAACTGTAGTAGGCATTGCCAAATTTTTCTGAAAGATTATTGAATGTAGGGTTTATTTGAAAGAGCTCTTGATAAATCAAAAGCATCTTTTTATTGTAATCCAGTGCTAAATCGACTTTACTTTCATGTAACGCCATTTTTTTAAGATGATAATAAGAAGTTGCCAAATTGGCTTTAAAAATAAAATTAAACTCAATTTCTTTATTAAGACGCTCTAAAATTGTATTGTACTCAATATAATACTGCTGTGCTTCGCTAAAGTTTTTCTGTCGGTACTCTATATTTCCAAGAGCTAAAATGATTCCTCCTACGGTATCTGTAAAACCAATTTGTTTTGAATGATCTTGTACTACTTCCGTTCCTAATTTCTTAGCTAACAGATAATATTCCCTGGATTTTTCAATGTTATCTAACTCTAATTCAAGTTCACCAAGTCTATCTAGTGCTTCTACATACGATGCCTTGTATAAGTATGCTTTGGGTAACTGTTCATAAATTTCCCTTGATTTATCTTTAAACAGTAGAAATTGTTCCCGTGCTTTTAAAAAATGACCTCTTTCTTGCTCTATCTCTCCTAGGAATTTATACGAGGAAGCAAAGTTGTCTAGGTAATTAATATCGGTCGGGAACTCTCGCACAAGTTCACGTTCAATAAGATGATATTTTGAGAAATAATCGTACGCTAAATCTAGGTTTTTCCTATCACTCTCAATAATACCCAAATACATATAACAAAGCCCAATTACACTTCTAGCAGATTCAATTTTTGGATATTTTTTGAGTAATTTTTCTAATCCGTCAATAGCGCTTTTAAAGCTAGAAGCTGCATTGTCAGGTTGGCCCAAGTTATTGTAAAGCGCTCCGACAGAAAAAAGTTTTAAAGTTCTAATATAAGAAGGCGCATTAGGGTGATTAATCAGTCTTTTATGAACTTCTACTGATTTTTTATAATATCTAATTTTTGAATAAAATTCGGCAATGTCATATAAGACGTCTACATTATTGAAGCCAACTTTATAAATAGCCTCATACTGTTCAATGGCTTTTTCTTTATTGAAATTAAGGCTATAAAAATCACCCAAATCCCGCGCAATTTTAAGCCCTTCTTTTATCTGAACTTCAGCCTCTAGTTTTGATTTGATCCCACTGGCTATTTGCTCTACAGGTTTTAGGCTTTCAAGGATTTTTATAGTGCCGTCTATATCACCCTGTTTAAAATAATCTAAGGCTTCTTTATAACGAGGGTTTTCATCCAAATTGGTACGTGCTAATCGATCGGCAAGTGGATAAATCTGTTTTAATAAACGCTCGTTCTCAGAGCGTAGTTTAGCAAGCAATGCTTCCTTCTCTGTCAAAGAAATTTTTACCGCATTTAAATCTTTAGTAATCCTATCTCGCTCTAGTCGGTATTTTTTAGTCAAATTCTCTTTTGATGCTTGAGCCCAAGTTGTTCGGGCAGCATCAATAACTCCTTTTTTTGCAACGGTGATGGATTTTGGAAACTTATTAGAGTCAGACAATTGTACCACCTCCAACTCCGCAAGGTTGACCACAGCATATCCTTTTTTAGATATACTCGTTAAAAAAGCATCAGCACCAGGTCCATAACCGTCTTTAAAAGATAGATTAAAGAATCCATTATCGTCGGTATCGGTGGCGATGGCACCCTCATATAGTATTTGAACATTAGCTACTCCTTTGCTGCCAGAGTTAATCTCTAGGACTTGTCCCTTCTGTTCCCATTGAGCAAAAGTGAGATTCGTAAAAATTAAAAATAATATGGTTAGGATATATTTCATTCAAGAGCGTTAAGGATGGGTCTTATTTCTGAATTCTTAATTACACTTTGGTCGTAACTCCAACGTTGGTACCCCTCTTTAGTCACTGTAACACGGAAGGTCTCTCTTTGGTCCTTTTCGGCAAATTCAAAATAGAAACGTCCTTGGTTATTAGCTTCCATTTCTTGCACTCCAACAACCACCTTAGCCCCAGGTAAAGGAACTCCGTCACCGTCTTTTACAATACCCTGAACCGTTTTATAATAATCGTTGCGTTGTAATTGAAGGGATAGTACATTTTTATCATACTCAAAAATAGTATCTGTCGTTTTAAAGCCAAAGCTGGTCGCTTTTACTCGTATAGAATCCTTCTTAATACGATTTGGTAAATTTTTAAACGTAGCTTCTTGCATAACTTCCTGCTCCTCAATCTTGTCTTCATAAATAAGTTGAATCTTAGCGCCTTTATAAGGTAAAGAAGTATTAGATGACGTGTTTTCTACCATTACCGTTAGCATTATTGGGCGCTGTGATTCAAAATAATAATAGACTAGATACCCTAAGGCTACAATCGTTAGTGTAGCCACTACATAAGCCAAGTTTGCTTGCCAACTTCTGCGGCGTATGGAATCCACTAAACCGCCTAAGAGGTCTACTTTGTCTCCTACTACATGTATATCTCTTAAAATTTGCCCTTGTCCGTCAACTAATAGGTCTACCTTAGTCGTCAGTTCGTTGGTAAAACCCTCCCATTCAATCAGTATGCTTGGGTCTAATTGTTTAGATTGAACCACACGCTTTCGGCGATCAGAAACGGCAAGAATTACTTTTTTAAGCTCGGTTTTGGTCTGTTTAAGCTCGTTTACTAACGTCTCTTGTTGGCTTTCTATCGATGTTTGAATGTGAGTTAAAACATTTCTATTGTAAGCAATCAGCGCGTCTTTTTGATCGTCTTTTTTTAGCAATTCCCCAAAACACAACTGAAAATTCTCTACAAACTTTCGCTTAAAAAATGTTGGATAAGGAAGCTCAGGATTAATTTCAGGGAGTATATCTATTTGATTGAAAAAATCATCAACTACGATTTTTGATCCCGAAAGCCCATCTATTTTTTGGATCAAAAGTTTATTCTCTTCTGACTGAAAACCTTTGGCAGTCTCAATCTGTTCAATGAGTTGTTTTGTTACATCTTTAAGTATCGTATCTTGATCTTTAGTCTGGCTATACGGTTGATAAAGTTGTTCTATATTTTTTACACTCCACACTAATGCCTTCGTGATTAATTTTTCTAAGTCATGATTGAGTTCAGAAGGGTGAGGGTCTTTTAATAATTCTTGGATTTTTTTGATTTCTTTTTTATCTAAACTTGACGATAATATTCCCATCAAAACCCCACCAATAATATTTTTGGTAAGTTCTCCTCCTGCTGCAAAAGTCAAACAAGCAGCTCCAGACACTAGAGCTAGTGAACCAAGTTTAGCTCCTATTTTTTTTAAATTATCATTCATATTATCTGATAATCAATTTTCTATGCTAAAAATAAGTATAATTTTCAATGTAAAAGATGAATTAAAAGCAATTTTACGATATGTAAAATACTTAAAACAACTTACAGGAACCGCAACAGAAACAACTTCTAATACCTATTCTGTCCTTTCTATAACCGCTTTCGCGAAAGCGGAACCTGCCTCCAAAAAAGCATCAAAATAAATACTCTGTCGACATAAAATTAGAATCATCAGAATCCACTAGTTTTTTTAGGATAGCGGTATTGGTCTCGTTGTCTTTTGCCGCCACAAAAGTTCTGATAGAAAACGTACGTAAGGCATCAAAGACACTTAGTGTGGCCACCGCAGAGTTTTTACGCCCTGTAAATGGATACACATCTGGGCCTCGTTGACAAGCGCTGTTTAAATTAATTCGACATACCAAATTGGCTAGAATATCAACCAAAGGGCCAATCGAAATGGTATCTTTTCCAAAAATACTGACTTGCTGTCCGTAATTTGACTCGGCGATATCATCTAGAGGTTCACTGATATTTTTAAAAGAAACGATTGGCACTACGGGGCCAAATTGCTCTTCGTGATACACCGCCATCTCTTTATTTACAGGATATAAAACCGCCGGATAACAATAATTTTCGGAGACTTCTCCTCCCTTTTCATTCAGTATTTTTGCGCCATTTTGCAATGCATTATCCACAAGTCCTCGTATATATGCTGGCTTGGAAGGCTCTGGCAAAGGCGTTAAAAAAGCTCCCTCTTCCCAAGGCATTCCATACGTTAATTCGTCAACGGCTTTGGCAAAGCGTTTATTAAATTCCGCTACAATCGCTTCATGAACGTACAGTATTTTTAATGCCGTACATCGTTGGCCGTTATACGATAAAGAACCGCTGATACATTCTTGTACCGCAATATCTAAATCGGCATCCGGTAAAATAATCGCTGGATTTTTGGCTTCCAATCCTAAAGCTAATCGTAGTTTATTTTTATTAGGGTGTTGGTCTTGTAATGCCACAGCAGAACTACTATGCCCAATGAGTGCGAGTACATCTATTTTACCTGTACGCATAATAGGTGATGCAATACTCCGCCCACGTCCAAAAACAATATTTACCACCCCGGGAGGAAAGCTTTCTTCAAAGGCTTTAAGTAGCGGTGTAATGAGTAAAATACCTAGTTTGGCAGGTTTAAAAATGGTCGTGTTTCCAATGAGTATCGCCGGGATTAATAAACAAAAGGTTTCATTTAAAGGATAATTATAAGGCCCCAAACATAAAACAACACCTATCGGACTTCGACGAATGTGTGCATGAATACCAGATTCTTTTTCAAAACGAGCACTTTTTCTATCTAGCTTTTTATAGGCCTCAACTGTATCGGTGATATAGGTGATGGTTCTGTCAAATTCTTTATAGGCATCAGTTCGGGTTTTACAAATCTCCCACATTAAAAGGGTGGAAACAATCTCTCGTTGTTCCTTCATTTTTTCAGCAAAGGTCTCCAAGCATTTGATGCGTTCTCGTACGGGTAGTGTAGGCCACACGCCTTGTCCGCGATCAAAGGCTTTTTCGGCAGCATCAAGCGCTTCTAGGGCTGCTTTTTCTCCCATATCGGGCACCGATCCTAACAATGTAGGCGACATGTTACCTTCTTTATTTGGAGTTTGAATGGTCGAATACACCTCTGCCATAGGTCCTTCCCATTCTCTAATTTCTCCATCGATGAGATACGAAGTGTTGAATATAGGGGCTACCTGAATGTCGTTTGGAATTTGTGGCTCGTTTTTGCTCATAGGAATGGTTTTTAAAACAATAAAAGAAGCCTCACAAGTAGTACTGACTTGATGTTACACAGCTCCTCTTTTGAATTTAAAGTATAGAATAAAATAGTAGCAAGCAATTTTTAAGAAGAAAAATACATTCGCTCAAGGCGAAAAGGTATACAACCTGCCTCTTTTTTTAGACAAAAGACGACGCAAGTCGGTAGATGAAATCTATTAAAACACAAATGCGTTACATTCGAAATGATGCATCAAATAGTGTGCATTTTGCTGTTGTTGAAGAATACATAAAATGAAAAACACCCATACTATAATCGTATGTTATAGCATGGGTGTTTTATTCTTAAAATATTATGATTTTAAACGATCAATAATCGCGAGTGCACTACGCACATCTGCTGTTATTTTTTCTAAATTATAATGACCATTGGCATCTTTAGCGATAAGCTTAGAACCCATACCAACACAGGTAACTCCTGCGTTAAACCAACCTTCTAGGTTTTCTTGTGTTGGCGATACGCCCCCTGTAGGCATGATACTTGTCCAAGGTTGAGGTCCTTTAATCGCTTTAACAAACCCAGGACCATAAATACCTCCCGGAAACAGTTTAACAATCTCACAACCTAATTCTTCTGCTCTACAAATTTCTGTAAGAGATCCGCATCCTGGAGACCATAATACTTTGCGTCTATTACAAACGATAGCGATATCTTCTCTTAACACGGGAGTAACGATAAAATTTGCTCCTAAAGCCATAAAACGAGAAGCACTTGCCGCATCTGTTACAGAACCTACACCCATGATCATTTCGGGCATATGCTTTAGTACATATTTATTGAGCTCTCCAAAAACCTCATGAGCAAAATCACCACGCGCCGTAAATTCTAATAATCTTGCGCCTCCATCATAACACGCTTGAATTACTTTTTTACCTATTTCTAAATCTGAATTATAAAACAACGGCACTAAACCTGTTTGCTTCATAACGTCTGCTACTTCTAATCTTGAAAAATTTGCCATATCTTATCTTGCTACACGTCCTGAAGCGTCTCCGCCCATTAATTTTTCTACTTCTGCAGTCGTCACCAAATTGGCATCCCCTTTAATCGTATGCTTTAAACAGGAAGCTGCTACTGCAAAATCCAGCGCATTTTGATCATCTTCTGGGTATTTTAATAAGCCATAAATCAATCCGCCCATAAATGAATCTCCTCCACCTACTCTATCAACAATATCAGTAATTTGATATTGACGCGTTTCGTACATTTTTTCTCCATCATATAGGACGCCTGCCCACGTATTGTGTGATGCAGAAATTGAACCTCTCAATGTAGTAATCACTTTTTTAGCTCTCGGAAATTTCTCCATCATTTGCTTACATACAGATAAAAAAGCTTCTGCTTTTACATCATGTCCATGTTTGTGTACATCTAAACCTTCTGGATGAATGCCAAAATGCTTTTCTGCATCTTCTTCATTCCCTAAAACAATATCGCAGTATGAGGTTAATTCTGTCATTACTTTTTCGCGATGTTTTTCATCACAGTAAGTCCATAACTTTGCTCTGTAATTTAGATCTGTAGAGATGGTTACTCCCATTTCGCTAGCCACTTTTAAGGCTTCTAAACATGCATCTGCAGCGCCTTGAGAAATTGCAGGCGTAATTCCCGTCCAATGGAACCATGCTACATCCTTAAATACAGCCTTCCAATCCACCATGCCTGGTTTGATTTCTGATATGGCAGAATGAGCTCTGTCATATACCACCTTACTTCCTCTACTTACGGCTCCTGTTTCTAAAAAATAAATCCCTAGACGATCTCCACCATAAATAATTTTATCAACTCCTACACCGCGTTTGCGCATTTCCATCATGGCGCATTGCCCGATATCATTATTGGGTAAGCGCGTTACAAAATCTACAGGAACACCATAATTAGCCAGTGATACTGCGACATTGGACTCTCCACCGCCATAGATAACATCAAAACTGGTGGTTTGAGAAAATCTTAAAAAACCTGGAGGCGCTAGTCGTAGCATTATTTCTCCAAAAGTGACTACTTTTTTCATCTATAGAGTATTTATTAGTTTATATTTTTTGATTTGCTTAATCGATTAAGCAATTTGATAAAATAAAATCAAAATAGTGCTATTTTGATTTTTAAAAGGTAAAAGCGTACTTTTGCTTAAACGTTTAAGCAAATATATAAAATGTCTCTGAATAAAAAAAAAACTACCCTCAAAGATATTGCAAATGTCTTAAATATTTCGACGGCTGCTGTTTCTAAAGCGCTCCATGATGATCCTAGGATAAGCAAGACTCGAAAAGCAGAAGTAAAAAAAATAGCCAAAGAATTAAATTACCAACCCAACCATTTAGCAACGGCTCTTCGTAAAGGAAAAAGTAATTTAGTTGGCGTCATTATTCCTAAAACCAACAGTCATTTTTTTTCTTCTGTCCTTGAAAAAATCGAAGAGGTACTGAATGAGGCTGGATACAATATTATTATTACCCAATCTAACGAGTCTTATGAAAAAGAATGTAGAAATATAGACACGCTGTTATATACACAAGTCGATGGTATTATCGCTTCGATGGCTAACGAGACCGTAGATTTATCTCACTATGAAAAAATAAAATCAAAAGGGATTCCGTTGATTTTATTTGATCGCGGTGAAAACAATTTGAATGTAGATTACGTAGGTATTGATGATTATGCGAGTAGTTTTATGATTGTTGAGCACTTGATCTCAAAAGGGTGTAAGCGTATTGCACACATTGGCGGCTATAGACGTACTCGTATTTTTAACAATAGAATTAGAGGATATATGGATGCTATCAAAAAATTTAAGCTCCCTTTAGAAGATGAATTGCTTATTGAGAGTGCGCTTACCTTAGAAGATGGGAGAGAGAAAATGAAAGTATTATTAGCATTACCTAAAAGACCTGATGGTGTCTATATTGCAAGTGATTATGCTGCATTGGGAGCACTACAGGTTATAAAAGAGGAGGGATTACGTATCCCAGATGATATTAAGTTAGTTGGTTTCGGAAATGAACCTTTTACTTCGTTAGTGACACCTTCTATCACAACGATCAATCAACATAGTACACAAATAGGCCACGCTGCTGCCACCACTTTTTTAAACCTTGTCAAAAATAAAGAGCTAAAGCAATCGCTCAACAAAATTATTCTGAATGCAACATTGGTTGAAAGAGATTCTTCAAAATAAAAAAGAGGTCATCTTGACTTTTTAGACAACCTCTTTAAAACAAAGCATTAGATTTGGCTATATCCCTAGCGCTTGTCCGCCACCTACTTGAATGGTCTCAGCCGTTAAGAAAGCTGCATCTTCACTTGCTAAAAATGAAACTACAGACGCTACATCTTCCGGTTGACCTAAGCGACCCAACATAATATTATTTGCCCAAGAAGCAAAAACTTCTGGTTTTGTTTCCTTGATTTGTTTATGAAAATCGGTATCGATTGTACCAGGAGAGACTGCATTTACACGAATGCCATACTCAGCAAGATCTTTTGCTAGTGCTCTTGTTATTGTATGTACTGCCGCTTTTGATGTTCCGTAGATTCCTGCTCCAGGACCTCCAGCGTTCCATCCCGCATTAGACGTATAATTAATGATAGAAGGGTGTGCTCCATCTTTAAGAAAAGGAATGGCCGCTCTTGAAGCAAAGAATACAGAATCAAGATTAAGTGCCATGACAAAGCGATAGAATTCTGTGGTCATTTCTTCAAACCTAGATCTTCCACCTAAGCCACCCGCGTTATTAACAAGCGTGTCAATTTTACCATATTTTTCTCCGATTGCCTTTATATTAGAAGTTACCTCTTCTTCTTTTGTCACATCAAACCCATAATATTCGGCAGTGATCCCTTCTGCTTTTAACTCCGCCACTCTTTTTGCTCCTGCATCATCATCAATACCATTTAATAGTACCGTATATCCATCTTGACCTAATCTTTTTGCTACTGCAAAACCAATTCCTCCGGTAGCTCCAGTGATTACGGCAACTTTCCCTTTTAATTTATTCATAATTTATTTTTGTTTTGTGTAGTTTTTAATTTTCTATGTTATCTACTAGTTTTACTTTTTTAATGAAAAAGAATATCGCTACTACTGCAAGTATTACAGACACTGTAATAGCGACAAATGCTGGGGTGTAAGAACCTCCTGTTGTTATTCTACCAATGAACCAATTCATAATAATAGGCGAAAGTGCAGCTATAGTCCCAGCGAGTCCAGCGAGTGAACCTACGGAAGGGCCTTTAAATAGATCACTTGATAGTGTTTGAATGTTACCTATGGCAAACTGAAATCCAAAGAGTGCTACGCCTGCCAAATAAATAAACGTCATATAATTAGTGTCATTTACAAATAGTATAATAGACACAAATCCAATAATAATTAAAAGACTTCCTAGCACGATACTTGTCTTTCTACCTACATCTACATTCGTGCGTTTAATTATTTCTTCCGTAAATAACCCTCCTAGGATACCACCAGCGGCAGCCATTAGGTAAGAAATCCACATTGTTTTTCCTATTTCTTCTATACTCAAACCAAATTTACTATTGAGATATATAGGCATCCATCCTGCAAAGAACCACCATATAGGCTCTATAAAAAATCTACATAATAGAACTCCCCAAGGTTGTTTATAGCTTAATATTTTAACTATGCTTAAACTTTTTGCCCCTTCTACCTCAACATTATTAGTATTGATTCGATCATTAAGCAATAACGTTCTTTCTTTTTCTGTGATCCAAGGGTGATCTTTTGGTTTTGATTTGTTTAAGATGAGCCAAGGAATAATCCAAAGCAATCCGAGAGCCCCTAATATTAAATACGTCGACTTCCACCCAAATTGAGCATATAAGTACACAATGACTACAGGTGCTATTACATTCCCAATAGAGGCTCCAGCATTAAAAATTCCTTGCGCTAATGCTCTTTGTTTTACTGGAAACCACTCTCCATTACTTTTTACTGCGCCAGGCCAAAGTCCCGCTTCACCAAGCCCTAGTAATCCACGAACTATGGATAGTGTAATTATTCCTCTTGCTAGTGCGTGAAAAGCTGCTGCTACAGACCATACGACAATAGATACAACAAAACCTAACCTAGTGCCTATTTGGTCATACAGCCTACCTGACAAAAATTTACTCGCCGCATACGTTATTAGGAATACATTAAGCATCAACGCATAATCAGAATTATCCATTCCTAAATCTTTCCCCATTTGGGGCCATAGCAGCGCAAAAGCTGTTCTGTCAATATAGTTGATAACGGTAGCTATAAAAATTAAGCCTATGATCCACCATCTCAGTCCTTTGAGTTTCATATTTTTATGTTTTTCCCATTTCCCATCCTTACATTTTGACACAAGAGGGGTTTTATCGTGTACTTTGCAGTACCGTATTTTATTAAAAAGGTATACGCTTTCGCGAAAGCGTAAACAGGTATAATTTATAGATTATAGCAGTACTGATACAGTGCTTTAAAGTGCTCTTTCATCATTTTTTTTGCTAGTTGTGTGTCTTTATTTTTGATAGCATCATAAATACGCTCGTGCTCACCGATACCATTCTGTGCCATACTGCGGTCACAAACGTGATATTTTTCAAAATTTGTAATAATTTCAGGAGTAATAATAAGCATGAACGTATTCATGGTACTATTCCCTGAAGCTTTTGCAATGGCAAGATGAAAAAGCAAATCTTCTTGAACGGCATCTTCTCCATTGAGTACCTTAGTAGTGTAGGCATCTAGTGCAGACCGCATGGCGATAAGATCTTCTTCGGTGCGCCTCATGGCTGCGAGTCTAGCTGTTTTTAATTCCAGTAATATTCTCGTTTCAACAAGAGACTTAAAATGAGGGGTTTCAAGGTTCAAGATATCGTCTATCATTCCATTCATTGCTATAACACCAATGTTTGCTACAAATGTTCCGCTTTGTGGGATTGATTTTAACAACCCATAAAACTCTAGTTTTTGTATGGCACTACGAACGTTACTACGTGATACCTCAAACTTTTCAGATAACATTCGCTCTGACGGTAATTTGTCGCCAGGCTCAAGGTTTTTGAAATTGATCAACTCCTTAATTTGAGAAATTATGGATTTTTCTATTTCTGCACTTTCTGATTTGGCACGGATGTCTAAATTCATAGTCATTGTGTTTTTACGTTAAATATCATTCTCTTTTTATTGATTCTATCACCATCTCTCTAACCGTTGTATAATTTACTATAAATATGATTAAAAATTTAAGAATCAATGAAGCTACTTTAATGACTCACTTCAATATCATAAACTCTTACTTTTGCAAAAGCGTTTTCATCTCTTGTTTGCAAATAATTTCCCACCTTAAAATAGTTTTCAAAGACACCCCATCGCTTCATGTGTATATCATCATATACCTTGTATTCATTCTTATTTAATACAATAACCATTTCTCCGTCAGAGACTTTTACTTCTAAGATAAACTTTTTAAATCCTACTTCTTGCTCAAAATTAAATCCATTATCATCTCCCCATGCATCTTCGTGTAATATTTCTTCTGGAGATGCATTTATATTTTTAAGCACTTTTGTTTTTACTCTTATTTTACCATTTTGCCAATAGATTTTTAAAATTGGAGGCGCATTATTATCATCTTCACCAATGAGATCCCTTTGCTCATTCGATAATCTTCCATGAATTTGTGTAATAATTACCCTGTGATGTTTCCCATTTTCATCACGAGTCACATCATCCATTGCCATTTTTACTTTTAAGTATCCTCCTTGAGCAAAAGTCCAGTTTACGTTGTTTTCTCCAGATACCATTTGCTCTCTTAGCTCAGACCTAGAATATTTTGTGTTTCTAGTGGTTGCCTTACTTGGATAGGCATGAAATACAATAGCACCTTTTGAAGAATCATTGTACATATAAGGTATCAACTTTTCATTGGTTGCATAGTCAAAAATCTCTGGAGGGCTAACTTCATAGGGCTTTTTGCCATCACCTGCAGGCGTTGTTACCTTCCAGTGAGTTAGATCTATGTCTGGCAACTTATATTTCTTTTTCTTTCTCTCTTTTTTACTATTATTTGTTTCTTTTTGATCATTAGCCTGACCAAATCCAACACCTATATTAAAAATGAAAATAAGAATGAAAAGAGACTTGAAATTCATAAAGATTAGTTTGCAGTTATAGTCACAAAATCAGCTCTGATTTCTTCATCGCCACTGTTATAGTCAAAATCTCCTCCTCCAGGACCTCCTATACCCCTAATAAAAAGGGCTACACTATCATTATTGCCTACATTAAACGTATATGTGTACACTAAATAATCTGTATTACCTGGACTAGAAATCACTTCTGTCAAAATGTTATTATCCGGATTTTCAAATTGCTCAACAGTAGTGTATCCCCAATCTTCTTGAGGAAAGTCTACTGTCTCTGTATAATAAATAGGTGTATACCCTTCTATATAACCGTTTCCAGATAATATTCTTACTTCAAGTTCACTAGGAGATCCGTTACCAACCTCAGATTGAAATGCTACTGCCATTTGTATGGTATAATCTGCATTTGGAACTACCGCAAACTCTTGATATACGTGATCTGGCTCTAGGTTGTCAAATTTTACTACATTATCAGATCCTCCATTACCAGAACTAGATTCTCCTTGCTCACCTATATCTTTATTAATCCATCCTGCACAAGAACATGGAGACCCAGAAGATTTTTCAAGTTTATCAAAGTCTGCATTTACTAGCGTAGGGTTAGGCACTGCTGGAATTTCTGGCTCAACGATCTCAAAAGTTTCAGTCAATGTACTTGTTACCCCTAAATTATCAGAAATATCTAGTGTTACCGTATACGTACCTATACTTGGATATGTATGCACAGGCTCAAACTCTTCACTTGTTGTGCCGTCTCCAAAGTTCCAATTAAAGCTAGTGGCTCCCGTAGACAAGTTTGCAAATTGAAAATCTAAAAAGTCGTCTATAGTCTCACCTGCAGAAAATGTAAAACTGGCTACTGGCGGTGTTTCATCTGGTATTGTACCCGCTTCTGGAAGATCGTATTCATTTTCACAAGAAAAGAATCCTAACATAAGGAGTAGTAAACTAGCTCCTATTAACTTAAAAGGTTTCATAGTTTTCATTTTTAATTTTTATTAATAGCCTGGATTTTGCTCCATAGCTCCATTACTTAAATTTATTTCAAATTGAGGGATAGGCAATAATAAATCTGTTGCTGAAAAAGACCCCCCTGTAGCGTTTGAAAAAGCGGACAACACTTCTTGTGCCACACCAAAACGCTGTAAATCAAACCATCGTTTATTTTCAAAAGCTAGTTCTACTCTGCGCTCGAGTAATAGATTATCTTTAGTAACTTCTACAATTGGGTCTGTAAAACCAGCGCGTGTTCGCACAAGCTCTACAGATGCTATTGCATTAGAAGCTGTGGTAGATTGTCCTCCTGCTAATATGGCTTCTGCATGCATTAACAACACATCTGCATAGCGTAACACGATCCAATCATTACCCGCTAATCTAGGGTTTGACCCCGTAGGTTCAATTCCTAAATCTTCATCTCCATTTGGAAGATACTTTATCACTTGTGTTACAGATATCTGTACAGGATCAGTTCTAAATGAAAACTCATTTCTATTCCCTCCTGACTCCATCATTACTGCGATCATATCGTCTGTTAGATAATTCTGTCCCGAAGACCTACCAACACTATTAAGCATTTCTGCAGAAAAATCCTGACTGTTCTGAGAGTTGTCATTTATATACCCTACAGAAAATATGGTTTCGCTATTAGCCTCTAGAAAAAAGACATCTTTAAAGTTCGGTTCTAAAGAATACACCCCACTGTCAATTATTTCTTCAAGTAAGCCCTGTGCTGTTGTATACTCTGTACCTAATGTTAAATATACTTTTGCTAATAAACCCTGAGCGGCGGCTATAGATGCTCGATATCTATTACTACTATCATCAAGGTTATTTATAGCAAATTGAAAGTCTTCAATAATAACATTGTAAATCTCACTGGTTGCTACTCTTGTAAATTGAATGTCTAAATCGTTAGGGCCTATGGGTTCAAGAACCAATGGGATATCCCCGTATAATCTTACCAGATTAAAATAAGCATACGCTCTTAAAAACCGTGCCTCACCTTCAATCTGACTTCTATTTTCATCTACGGCAAAATCTAGGTTTTGTAATGTAAGATTTGCTCTATTGATGACAGAATAAAAACTTCTGTAATAGTCAGCTACAAATCCATTTGTAGACAATATTTCAAAAAAGTCTGATTGTGATGCTTCCCCAGCTTCTCCACTTTTAGAACTCGTGTTATCACTTAACATTTCTGTGATGTAAAATTCTCTTTGTACACCATGATTTAACGTCGTATTCGTAAACTCTAATCCGTTCACCCCTTTTACTTCGTCATAAACACTGTTTAGCACTAAATTAAGTTCGTCTTCATCAGAAGGAAAATTTTCTCCAGAAATCGCAGCATTAGGCGTAGGATCTGGGTTCAAAAAGTCGGGTTCGCAAGAAGTTATACATCCTACGACCATCATAAGTATTAAAATTTTATATGTTTTCATAAGAGTTTTTTTTAAAATTCAACATTTACACCTAATGACAATACGCGGGCTACTGGAGAACCTCCTCTTTGGTATCCTTGATTTAAAACGCCTTCACTACGTAATGCTTCTGGATTCCAAGCGGTATATCCATCTGCTGTGATCCAAAGTAAATTTTGTCCTGAAGCGTAGATACGAGCATTGGATAATCCAAGTTTAGAAGAAAGATCTTTATCAAATGTATACCCAATATTTAAGGTTCTTAAAGCAACATAGGAAGCATCTTGTATGATATCATCCGTAAATATTTTTTCTCTAATAAATCCTTGATCTGGAGTGGTCGCCGTAAGAAAGTCCTGAGAGCTATTAAAGTGATTAAAAATATATTGATCTGTTATATTTCTAACCTGTGCCCCCCAGCTTCCTTGAAAAGTGAAACTCGCATCAAAGTTTTTATATTTAAAATCGTTTGCAATACTCCAAATGAGGTCCGGATAAGGATCTCCAAGAATGGTTCTATCATCACCATCAATAACACCATCTCCATTTAAATCTTTTACATATACGTGTTGTGCTTGCCCTCCAACCAATCTATAAGGATCATTAATAAATTCAAGTGGAATTTCTCTATCAACTACAAATCCATAAAAAGAAGAGATGGGCTGACCTTCAAGATTAATCCATTCTGCAGGTCTAGCACTATCTACACTAGATATTAAACCACTTGCGCCTCCAAAATCCGTAAGTTCATTTTCATTGATAGAAGCAAGTACTGTTGTCGTCCATCTAAAGTTTTGATTAGATACATTACGTGTGCGTAATTCTAACTCAACCCCTTTATTCACCACTTCTCCTCTGTTTTGAATAGACGTAGTAAATCCAGTTGTTGAAGATACTGGCAATCCTAATAATAACTGGTCACTTGTTTTATTATAAACATCTATAGCACCAGACACTACATTATTAAAGAATCCAAAATCCAATCCAATATTAATTTCACGAGAACGCTCCCATTGTAAATCTGGATTAGGAATATTTAAAGCCTCTAAACCAGATACTATGTTTCCATTCTCATCAACAAAAGAAGAACCTCCGAATAACTGTAGACTAGGGTATGCATTAATAATTGCTTCTATATTTAGCAAATTATTTCCTGTGAAACCAAGACTTGCACGAAGTTTTAAATCATTAACAAAATCACTTTCGCTTAAGAAATCTTCTTTTGCTATATTCCAACCAACAGAAGCTGCTGGGAAAAATCCAAATTTATTATTTGCTCCAAAAATAGAACTACCATCTGCTCTTAGACTTAAAGAGGCTAAATACTTATTATTATAAGACCAATTGGCTCTTCCAAAATAAGAGATCAATCTATCCTCGATTTGATACGATCTAAAGTCAGAAATGGTTGTTGCATTGGATAAGGTTTGTAATAAATCATTCTGAAAACCAATCCCTACGACCTCCTCAAAAGAAGTATCTTCCTTTTCTGCAGAGGCTCCTACAATTATATTTAAATCATGATTACCAAAAGAGGTGTTATACGATATAATACCTTCCGTAAGAATACGAAGTCGATTTCTAGTTTCTAGTTCTAAGGCAGCATCTGCTGCACCATTTCTACTCGCCAGAACCCCATCATATATTCTTCTTCTTCGGTTATTATACTGACCTCCTAGACTAAGACGTGCTTTTAATCCTTTAGCTAATTTGTACTCTCCATAAAACTTACCGTATAATCTAAACTCATCTACAGTGTTATTTCTTTCTAATACTTTAGCAAGCGGATTGGTATTGGATGTACTACTAATATCTACATCACCTCCATCGCCAAATAAATCGTAATTATCAAAGTGTCTTTCTACTGCATAATCGCCTATCTGTACGTTTGGAAATGCATTAAAATCTACAAATTGAATGGTGTTTTCGTCGTGAAATGTAGGGAGCCATGGCTGCTGTCTTAAAATATCATGAACCGAACCATCAAAACGTCTTCTCTTGGTATATGAAGGGGAGAGTGAAGCTCCAAATTTTAAATTATCATTCACCTGCGTATCTACTTTTAACTTAAAATTATACTTTTTAAAGTCATCAGTAACTAAGACACCTTCATCATGGACGTACCCTAAAGAGGTAGAAAATTTTGTTCTTTTACTTCCTCCTCTTGCGCTAATAAAATGACTTTCAATAACGCCACCATCAAATACACGGTCTTGCCAAGACTGGTCAACACCTATTAAGTTTCTATACTGTGAGCGCGGGCTTAATTCACCCAATGCTTCTTCTTCAATACGATGCCAATCTGCAACACTCGTATCATAAGCGTCACTTTTATAAGCCTCTTTAAATCCTGTAAAAGTTGAATAATTGAATTTAACATCGCCTTCTTTACCCTCCTTAGTGGTTATGATGATAACCCCTCCAGCAGCTCGAGATCCGTATATTGATGCAGATGCTGCATCTTTTAAAACCTCTACAGATTGGATATCATTTACATCCACACTATTCAAGAAAGAAAACTCTAAAGGCACACCATCAATAACTAATAAAGGGCCACTGCTTCCCGCAATAGAACCGACTCCTCTAATGGTTACTGTCGCCTCAGAACCAGCTTCAGACTCTGTGGCTTGTATATTAAGTCCAGCTACTTGACCTACCAATGCTTCCTCAGCAGTTCCTACCGCTATTTGATCAAGGTCCTCATTCTTCACTTTACCAACGGCCGCTGTTACTTGTGATCTGGATTGTGTACCATATCCTATCACAACAACCTCATCTAGCGTTGACCTATCTGTTTCTAAAATGACATTTATCGTTTGTGAGGCGCTTACAGGTATAATTTGAGTCTTAAAACCCACATAAGAGAATTGAAGTACATCCCCATTAGAGACCTCTATCTGATAATTACCGTCAAAATCTGTGCTTGTACCACCTTCAGCGTCTACTACCCTGACATTTACTCCAGGTATGGGCACACCATCTTCCTGAGAAGTTACATTTCCTTTAATAATAAGATTGTTCTGTGCAATAAGGGCTATGCCACACATCAGAAAGAACAACAAGGAAAACCTAGTTTTTACATTCATGTTTAATGATTTAAAATTAGATACGTTAGTTTTTTGATAATTACTCAAAAAATCTACTTACCTCAACTTAATAGAGAATGTTTTCCTATTTTTGTAATGGTAATTGACATTAAGAGTTAATTACAGTACTTCCTACCAGAAGTAAAAAATTATGAAAAGGACGGTGTCGTAGCTGTCCTTTTTTTATGTAAACCAATCTGGTTAACCAGATTGGTTTACCAAATATGATAATAATATTTTGTTCATACAAGAATAATCCTGTTAATTTTTTAACTTTTCCATGAAATCCTCTCTTATAGGTGAGAAAACGTCAATTAACACGCCTTCTTCGGTACAAATAGCCCCATGTAGATCATGTGGTGGAATATAAAAACAATCCCCTGCGCGTAATGTTTTTGTATTTCCATCTATCGTAACATCAAAAGCGCCACTCTCTACATAGGTAACTTGAGAATGGTAATGCTCATGCATTGGGCCGACTCCTCCTTTTTCAAAATGTACTTTTACAAGCATGATTTTATCATCATACCCCATAATTTTACGTTTAACGCCTTCGCCTACAACTTCCCATTCGATATCTTTTCCTTCTATAAATTCTTTACTTGCTCCAAATGTTTTCATTTTCTTACTTATTTTATATGTTGTATCGTATAATTTCCTTTCCAAGTATACCTAGTTCCTAATAGGTTGACTGTATGTTCTACCGTGGTTTGTGATTCTTTTTCCGCTTTCGCGAAAGCGGTATCACTCACAATAAAAAGCTGCTTTTCTCCCGATCGCTTTATCATTTCCAAAGCGATATATCCTTTGGGGGCTTCTATTTGTTGTATGCTTTCAAAAATACTATAGGCACTCGTTGCTTTTTCTGTCACAGGGTTATACACCCCATGAGATTCTATCACCGAAACAAAAAGGGCATCTTTGGTATTCTTCTTTCTATGAATGAACATAGGATCTCGGCGTAAGTTAAATTCTGGATCATTTGCCCCCAGTCTGCCTAAAATAAACTGATCATTAGTCCCTGTAAGTGTTGTAACCGTGTAAAACTTTTTATGATGAAGCCATGTAAATTGATGGCTATTTCCTGTAGGCAATCCGGTGGCTTCCTTCCAAATATGTTGATAGCCGTTACTAGTTCCTAAAGGGTTTAATTGTGATGCTACATCTAGCTCAAAACTAGTGGAGATGATTTGTCCTTGGTAATGGAGCGGGAGATCATATTGATGGGATTGATCACTTGTCGCTTGAAATAAATCAATGATATATGGTTTACTATTTTGATCTGGAGTCACCTGCACTATCGCGCGATGCAGACGTGTGCCAGGGTAGGCGTTTGTCTCAACGGCCGCAACCATTTGAAGTGACTCATTGTCGCTAGAAAAAGTCGTTATTTCTGGATGGTGTTTTGAGCTTTCTTTGAATACGCCCTTAAAATGAGAGGTTTCATCTTGTATAATTGTATTGTGGGCTATGGTTTGTTTTGCCCAAGTAGTGTTCTCTTTGAGATAGCCTCCACCATTTTTTTGTTCTACATTCACAAAGCGCGCGAGTCCATAATCCTGCAATACCTCCTCTCCATTTTCATAGAGGGAATAGGATAGCTTATCAAAATGACCATGACTCAATCCATGGCTTGCATTCTTCATGACAAGCGCCATTGTTCCCTTGTTTGTATGAGACCGTAAAATGGCGATCCCTCCTTCATCTCCTAGAGCGCCATCTCTTAATAACAGTGACTTTTTTATAAACGGAACAGCTTTGCCAGCTTCGATGGCTTGGGCAACTGCCAACCCTGTGGCATCTAACTGAACGTGGCCTTGTTGTGCTGCTACAGAAAGTAATTGCGGATGTTGATCTCCAAAAAAATATGCAATATCCACAGCCGATACTAAGGAAGAGGTTTGATAAGACATTCCTTTCTGACCGTCGTTTAGCGGGAAAAATTCACCATCTGCATCGGTAAGATTCAGTAGTGCATCTACTGCTTTGATAAGCAAACCATCATTATATTCAAATATTTTAAGTGCCGGTTTCTTGTTTTCTAGGGCTTGTGCAAACACCAAAAAAGGATACATCGCATATCGCTGATAGTAGGGCCCTTCTGTATAATATCCATCGGGAGAAAAAGGTTCGTCTAGATTGGCTAGAAAACCACTTTTTTGCCCCTCCTTTTTAATAAGTCCGCCGTCATTATCCATGGCATCGGCAGCAATGCTGTCATTTTTGATTCCATACAAGGCTCGGTCTACCAATTCTTGATCATCCATCACAAGGCCTATCATCCCTACCCCCACATTCCCCCAGGTACTATGGTTATGAATCCGATTAAAAAATTGCGGTGTCTCTACAGAAAGGAAATCGGCAAAAGGACGAAAAAGTTGTGTGTCCAATAGCTCACGGTCTTCTTCTGAAATCCATCCTCTAATACAATCATACGCCTGGCTCATATATACTAACCAATTGGCATCATTTAAGCATTGCCAAAAAATCTTCCCCCTCGCATAAGATCGTTCTTGCGGATGACGCGGGAGGGTTGGATACATTTTTGCATACTCCAATAAAACATCACGGGTATAAGTGGCATATTTTTCTTCTCCAGTGATTTGAAAAAGAACCCCTGCTTTTTGTAGTATCGTGTAATTATTTTTATGCTGTGTATGGGTATACCCTCCTGCCATGTCTTTCGGAATTGGCACGTCTATCCCTTTGGACATAGCGAGATCTACTGCCTCTTTTGCTTGTGATAGAGAGATGTCAAAAAGTGGTGTTTTACCTATATTCTTTTGGATGTTTGCAACACTTTCTTTTGTGAGTATTAAATTAGGATGTTGCGACTTAGATTTGGCTGTTACAGCTACTTGGCTTGTCTGTTTTTCGCAAGAGACCATTAGTATCCCAAGCGCTAAACATACACATCCTATTATATTTTTAATTTTGAGTCTCATTACTTATATTGAATAGTACCATCTTGGCTTTTTATCTTCTCCATTTCATTGGTTAGTTATCAGGAGGCGTTCCAGCGCCTAGTGTTGCTTGCTTAAACCAAACTTCTGTATAACTTCCATTTGCATATTGCTTCTCGATATCTCCTTGGTATGTTTCTGATCCCGTGTTCCAAACCATATTATCATCAGGTCTTTTTCCATTGGTTTGATTGTAGGCACCTTGTTTGAAATATTGTAACTCCCGAGCATACGCAGTTGGTTGTTCTGTACCATCTCTACCTATAGAAGCATACAGTGTTCGTATTTGTTGTGGAATGCTTGAATCATCAACATATTCTGAGGTTATCAAGCTTTTTGTAAATGTTTTAGATGCGTGTTTTTCACTTGAAAATGTGAGATACATGATCCCTTTATAAACATTTACTTCGTAGCTAAACTCTTCTCCTAATTCAATACCATCGCTAGGTTCTTCGGGATATGTGCTTGGGCTTGTTCCTACTACAGACATGTCATGCCCCCATACAGCGGTTGAGAAATCCCATCTTTTTGAATTGTCCCCTTCTGTATTGATTTCATAATTCCAATACACAGACCCTTTTTTATGTCCTGGGAATTTTTTGTAAAATATTTTTAAAGGCTCATTTTCATGACCTTCATCACTATGAATCTGTCCAATTACTGTCGAATATGACGCCGCAACTCTTGCATCTCCAGAGGTTGACACATGTTGCACTTTGACGGTGCCTGTTAATTTGCCCCCTGTTTCGGGTGTCCAACGTTTTATTTGTCCTAATTCTGTTCGTGTATTACTCGACGTTCTTGATGTAATACCCGCATTGGGAGTCTTATAAACGACCCAGTCTACATCACTTTCTGTTGATACATAAAAAAAATCCTTTTTCTCGTAGTTTTCTAGGGTTTCAGTATGTGAGCCATCACCTAAAAGAATTTTCCATTCATTCATAAAAGGGATCACATCACTTGGATATTTTGTCACGCTCTCCGCTTCACTTTTAGTAATAGCTTCTGAAGTAATTTCAGGGCTATTCTTACAAGCAAAGACGAGCAAAAGCGCACCTATTATGAATACTAGTATTCTCATTTTAAAATTGATTTTATATCCCTATGATTAATATACTAGTTTCAATTTCAGGTTCTGTACTACCTTAATTTCTCCTGAGTTTACAACCATATTATCTATAGGTTTTTGACCTTTTTCTCCCCAAAGTACAGCAATTGATTTTACAGGATTATTCTTGAAAGT
The DNA here is from genome assembly GCA_964351845.1 of uncultured Flavobacteriaceae bacterium. Taxonomy (GTDB): domain Bacteria; phylum Bacteroidota; class Bacteroidia; order Flavobacteriales; family Flavobacteriaceae; genus Dokdonia. The sequence goes on from CAYGQJ010000009.1 coordinate 35,198, forward strand.
ATTATTTGCTAACGTAACGTGTACAATCCCTCTTGTTTTCAGCAGAATATTAGACAATTCATCAGCGCCACAATTTGTAAATGTATTTCCAGTAACCACTAGATTTCCTCCAATCGTAGATTCATCATAACCGCCTCTATAATAATCAAGTACATTCTTACCAACATTCTCAAATGTAGAGTCTTCTATAAAAACAAAAGCACTGTTGTAATCACCTTTATCATTGGTTTCTTTATTAAGCTGGAGACCGTTCTTTGTGTTTTTGATCGTACTATTTTTAATAGATATAGTATCTGCAAAAGAGGCTTTACTGGTTTCTAGAACACTTTTAAAGCCATCTACTTCTACATGATCTAGCCACAATTCATAGGATTGTGCCATATTTTTTTCTAAGGTTGCAAAGGCATCGGTTGTCTGTGTTCCTTTAATTTTTAGGTTCTTAAGTTTCAGTTTCGCTCGTGGTTGGAGTTCAAATCCTTTGTCTAATTCTTTAAAAATAAGAACAGGTCTTTGGGTGGTGCTTTTTGATTGGAGAGTGACCGCTTTCGCGAAAGCGTATGTCTCATCAATCTCATAGGTACCGCCTGCGATCTCAATAACATCGCCTGAATTGCTTTCTTTGATGGCGGCTGTCAGTTGAGCCGTGGTAGAAACCGAAATGGTTTTAGGGGCTTTTTCCGCTGGATTCGGGTTAAACCAAGAAGTTCCATACGCAGAAATCTCTAAAAGCTGCGCTACATTTTCTGAAGAATTGGTAATTGCACCTACTTGATTTTTGTCACTCCGATTGCCCCCAAAAAGATCTGTATCGATACGATCAAAATCAAAACCGTTGTAAAGAGGTACTTCTACAAATTTTGGGAACTGAAACACTTTTGTAGCTTCTGATAAGGCTACATTTTTAAAAATAATACCGTCTGTTTGATATTCACTTTGGTCTTGAGTATTGATCACATTACTTACAAAAGTAACCCCGGTAATAGAATCATAGGCCTTTATTGCTTTTAGCGTTGCATCTGGCGTGTGGATGAGGTTATTTGCCATAATCATACGTTCTGCCCTTGCCGAGCGAATTTCTGACGGAGGGAGTACCTCTGCCTGACTCAGGTTTGCACCTACGCCAAAATGCCACGGAGTCCCCGTATTTATAAATGAATTATACGCTACAACCACATCTGTTACTTGATTATATCGGTTCAAAGGTGACTTAGGAATCCCATTCATCACAGCTAGTGGCGCACGAAACTCATTTCCTTTTAAATTATAGAAATAGTTGTTGGTAATCCAGTGTCCTGTATTAATCACACGAATCCCTCCTATAAACGCTGAGTTTTCATTGCCTACAAAAACGTTTCCGTCTATGGTTGCATAATTCCCGTGACGCAGTACGAGTGAGCCTTCAGACTCAAAAAACACATTGTTTTTGAAGGTGTTGTAATTGGATTTACTCGAAATAATCTCTACTTCTCCGTTACATCGTTCAAAATAATTATGTCCCACATACACATAGCCAGGCGTCATAGACGTATAGCTATCGCCTATTTGCATGGTCTCTGCACGGGGGCCGCCTTTACGAGGCCTTGGACCAAAATGATTATCTACGATTTGATGGTATGTATTTATATTTTCATTCCCTTTTAAGAAGACACGCAGTGTAGGCCCTTGATTTGTTTTTCCAGTAATGTAATTGCGGTCTACGGTATTGTATTGCCCCCAAAGCTCAATCCAATGGTCTTTACTATCTCGATCTGGATTTGTAAAGTCTTCTATCACACAATCTGTAACTCTTGAGTGATAGGCTATTTTTTGATTGTCTATTTTAAATCGTATGATGGCTTTTTCTGTGGTGAAACCGTTTCTAAAATAGAGTCCGCTTACTTGAACATAAGTACCTCCGAGTTTTAAGGATGAATTTCCTTCTAAAAAAACCTCTCCTGGCGTTTCTGCTCGTAGGGTAATAGGATTGCTTTCTGTACCTTCTCCATATAACTCAATAGCAGCATCTTTCCAAACACCATTCGCAAGGATAATCTCAGCGCCTGGTTTTACGACAGCTATGGCATCATTAAGTTCTTGCATGGTAGATACGATTGCCTGTGAATTAGGCACTTCGTTCTTACAGGAACATAAAAAAAATAAACTTACTAAAAGGAGGAGAAAATGCTTCATGAAGAGTAATATAAATTAAATAACTTGATTCTTAAAAATTAAGGATGTTATGCATTATCTATAGCTAAAAAAAGGCCTTAAGAATGTATCTATTCTAAAGGCCTTCCTGAAAAAAACTACATTTAGTTTTTAAATATCTTTTTTGTAATACTTGTATTGTTTGTTTGGATGGTCACAAAATAGACCCCTTTTGACAAAGTTGATATATTTGTCGTGTTGTTTGCTACTGTTTCTGCCAACACTCTTTTACCAGTCACATCAAAGATGATCACATTTATTTGTTCTCCATTACGAACTTCATAAAAAATGGTATCGGTCGCTGGGTTAGGAAATACTTTTATATCTGCAAATGCAAACTCATCTGTTGATAATGACGTAAACGTTGGATTTAACCCTCCATACACCGTATTGAGGTCTGCATACCCAAGCGCTTCCATAGGAAGTGTCTTATTTTCTGTTGTGCTGAACGTCCAGTTTGGAGCATCGTCATTATTAGAACTCGCAGCAACGGCCCAATCATCTAGGGTAAAACCTGTTCTCTCTGCTTGTCTAATCATAATATTAACATCAGAATCACTCTCTCCATCAGCTAAAGGGTCTGAAAAATTGAAAACCGTAGCACTTGGTGTCGTGAATTGATTGGCTCCCGCATCTGTTTGATTTTGAGCTATGATTATTTGACCATATCCAAATTCTCCTTCTCCCTCATCATTATCATCCATATAGGTAATAGAATCGTATAAAGTCCATAACGTGTGATCCCCAGAATCATCAATGGTACCATCTGCATCATCTGCACTACTACCATCAATACGAACATCATCAGGGTTTGCAGGTGCAGAAACTAACATATAGGTAGCCGTCTGATCACTTAAATTACCATCATAACCAATATCTGGTGTAAACCCAGTGATAGCACTAGAACTTGAAGAAGTAACATCCGTACCCGTAAGTTCAATTTCTAATACATTTGCGTTTGGATTAATTAAACCGTCAAATACATTTGTTGTAATAACCGCTGTATTATCATCGGTATGGTTACTTACAATCACAAAAATTCCGTTAGACCCAAAAGTTCTAGTCCCGTCACCTAACTGAATGGCTTCAGTAACCTTACCTCTACTACCACTATTCCCGTCTCCTTCAATAACAGCCAAGTATAAATCGGCAGGGATGACAGCATCTGCAGTTCCTCTAATTTCGATGTACTCTTTTGTTACATCTGAACCTGATGGGCTAGGAATTAATTTGTTGATATAAAATCCCTCACCTGTGGGTATATTATCAAAATCTTGTGAGAAACCACTAAATGAAGCTACCAATAAAGCAGCGCTAAGTACTATTTTTTTCATAATTGTTATTTTAAGAGTTAATCGAAAATTAATGTTGAATTGTTAAATTGTAATATTTAAGAGAGGCACTTCCTTCAGGGGTATCTGTTTGTAAATAGTTCCCTGCTTTAAAGTAGTTTTCAAAAGGCCACTTTTCAAGGCTTATATCTTGATACACTAAAGGATCTTGATCATTTAAAATGATTTCAAGTCGTGCATCTGATGCTATTATTTTGAGTGAAAAAGTCTCAAATCCTACATAGCCCATATCTGTCTTTTCATCATACCACGTATTATTTCCTACTTCAAGGAGATCATCACCAGAAGTAGACTCATTGACTAATGATTTTTTAAAAGACCATATATGGCCATCTTCCCAGTACATCTTAATGAGCGGTGGACCATTATTTGAGGTAAATCCGTGTATATCCATATCTTCCTGAGATATTATCCCATGAATTTGCATGACAATAGTTCGATGATAGGTTCTACTGCTTTCTGAATCTTCGGTGATCGCTATCATTTTGAGTTCGCCTTCCATCACCCCGCCTGTTTGCAAGCTCCAGTTTTCTCGGCTTGTCGTTGGATTAATAAGTTCTCTTAATTCTGTTCTTGAATACGAACTATTGGTCGTAGTTACCCCTGGTGAGGTATAAAATACAAGCGATGCATCGTCAACATCATCATACATATAAGGTTGTATAGATGTAATTTCTTGATAGCCAAAATCCACTAATTGATCTGGTTGATATTCATCTGGCTTTCCGTTATTATCCTCATCTATAGGTAAGGTAACTTTCCAATTTGAAAAATTGATAGGCGCAAAAACACTACTCGTATTCTCTTCTTCCTCTTCTTCTTCAGAGATAACCTCCCCTGTATCTATAGGATCAGGTAAATTACTTTCATCATTAGCGTCAGAACACCCTATAAAGAGTGTAAAACAAAAAACAACGATAGAGAATTTCATGCTATGAATCATTTGGTTTTCCAAACTGGTTTACCAGATTGGTTATCCAAATATAGTTATTATTATGAGAAATGCAATTTTTTGCAATAAAAATTGCTAAGTACCCATTGTAAAGTCCTTATAATTATCAATAGTTTATTAGTGAAACGCTGTTTTGTAAAGTCTGAAAGACGCATTCAAAATAGCTAGTTGAACCTGCCTATGCCGGCAGGCAGGCTAATCCCACTATTTACTGAACTCGTTTCAGTATCTAGCGGGATCTAGGGTTTAATACCTTTTATCTTAGAAGAGATGAGGTTTTTGTAGTTTCTTTTCTGAATATTCCCAAATGTTTATTGACTAAGGAATACGAAACTAATCCTCTTCAGATGCTAACAGTTCTAAAAAGTCCTTTCCGCGATTGATAAATTCTTCAATGAGTAAGAATTTATTTTTTTCTTGCAGTAACTGTGAATCTATATTTTTTGAAATACAAAAATCTATAAACAAGGGCTTAAATTCCAAGGGGATTTTAACCGTTTCCGTTAAGAATGTGTTATTAATAATAGCGTCTTCCTTAAAAAGAAGGATATATTGTTCTAGTGTAATCGGAACAAAAGGAGGAGGTTTAGGTTTATCTTTTTTAATGAGTTTCCAAAGGCGCTTCCCGATATTTACAAAATTAATATTTCCATTGGGGTTGGAATCAAACTCGTATAACTCCGGGTATAATTCAACGTTTTTTTGCATTTGGTTTTCAAATGTATCGGCAAATTCTTTTTTTTCAAAGACAGGCATGACGTCTTTTTGCACAATCACTTCGTCAAGTTGATTCACTTTTCGCGTAAGCTCAACAACAATATCCGTATAGTTGACATTTTCTTCCAAGACCATGGTTTTAGCTTCATGGGTGAATACATAAAAAGAAATGGAATCTCGGGCACTGGCATTGATCTCAAAACGACCTTCATTATTAGTCAGCGTTGCCATTTTGGTCGTCAAGTTTTTTATCAAAACCCCTTCCACAACGTCCTTGTCGTCATATACCGTACCTGTGATGGTTTGAGACCAAACCATCCCGGAGAAACCTAGCAAAAGAAGAAGAAATAAAGTACGCAACGAGTTGTTAATTTGGGCTCAATATAGATAAACTACCAACGCACATATATTAAAGACAGGTTAAAACCTGCAGGATATATTTAAAAATCTATTACACCTTGAAGAAGGTTAGCAATAAGCTCGTTACTCTAAAGAATATGAATCCTTATAAAGTTTATATTAAAAATTTATACAGCAGGTATACGTATAAAACCATAGGGATGAGCGATAGTACTAAAAAAATAGTTTCATACTTATCGGTGATGTCATTAGACGTATCTCCTGTAAAAGCAATATAAAAAGCTTTAGCAATAACAATTCCTATAAGGGAGCTTAAAGGAATCATATTTATAAAGAAAATAATAACGCCCATCCCAGAAATTAAGGATATGATACTTTCTTTAGTATAAGGACGTACTAAAAACCGAAATCGTTCACCATTGATTAACTCTTGTATGGTCTCTTGTAAAGGAGCTATTTGATTTGTCAAAAAAGCAATCCCAGTTAATAGTAGTAAAAGGAGAAAAATAGAAACCATATAATACCTTGACTTTCTCATCGTATTGCTTTTCATTCGGATACGTTTAGCAATCTCAGTAATTCCAAAAAAAGCTACTAGAATAAGTGCTACCATGAGCGTACTAATCATAAAAAATAATGTCATAGAAATAGCATTGTAATAAGCATATACTCCCATTCCGGTGATTAGCGTAGACAAAGGACCTACAACACAAACGATGGCTTGCTTAACACTCGAAAGATGTAAGAAATAATGAGGTAAAATAGTAAAATCACCATCTATAGAATCATCACTCATTCCTGACAACTTAAGATACCCTCCTAAAGGAATCCAACCCATTCCAAAAATAGTCTCTCCAATTTTTATTTTAAATAAGGCAAACTTCACATCATACCAGATAAAAAACTTCTCCACGCGAACTCCAAAAATCTTTGCAGCAATAAACATTGCTAGATTATACAACAATAAATATCCTGTAATAACAATGACTAAGATGTATATATTCGCTTCCATAAGTTTCTAAAGTATAAATAAAAACTTTTTTATTTACTTACTAAGGACTAAGCAAATAAAATACGTAAAGTACTAACAAATCCTAAAAAAAATAGCCTTTTGCCCGAGGGATACTTATATTTATATCGTTATACACATACGCATGAGCAAGAACTATAAAACGACCGTAAATCAAGAATTTGAGTTTGATCTTTCGCAAGAAGCCCTCTCAACATTAGATGCTGTCCAAACATCACCAACAGGATATCACATTCTAGAAGACAATACCTCTTTTAAAGCAGCGATTGTCACCTCCGATTTTTCTAAGAAGACCTATCAAGTACTCGTCAATAATAGACCTTACGAGGTGGTTATTGCAGATGCTGTTGATATTCTTATCAAAGACATGGGCTTTTCTGTAGGGGCATCCAAACTCTCTAATGCCCTTGTAGCACCCATGCCAGGGCTTATCCTTGATGTCCAAGTAAGTGCTGGACAAGCTGTAAAAGAAGGAGACACTCTCGTTATTTTGAGTGCCATGAAAATGGAAAACAGCTTTGTTTCCCACATGGATGGTATTATAAAAGCCGTACACGTTTCCAAAGATGACGCGGTGGACAAAGGACAACTTTTAGTCGAATTTGAAGAAGAAAATTAATTTTAAAACGCCTAGTATCATCACTCATTTTGAGAGATCATAAGGTCAGAAAGGGATATGGAAATTAAAAAAATATTAGTCGCCAACCGTGGAGAAATTGCCATTAGAGTGATGACGACCGCAAAAAAAATGGGCATTAAAACGGTGGCGATTTACTCGACCATCGATCGTAATGCACCACACGTTCGGTTTGCAGACGAGGCCGTTTGCGTGGGTGAGGCACCTTCCAATAAGTCTTATCTATTGGGAGACAAAATCATTGCTGTGGCGAAGTCACTCGATGTAGATGCGATTCACCCTGGTTACGGATTTTTAAGTGAAAATGCCGCTTTCGCGAAAGCGGTCACAGATAGTAATATCATTTTTATAGGACCCGAGCCTAAAGCCATAGAAATCATGGGAAGTAAGTTGGCCGCCAAAGATGCCGTTAAAGCTTATAACATCCCCATGGTACCCGGTATTGATAAAGCCATCACCGATGTAGAAAAAGCAAAAACCATTGCCAATGACATAGGATATCCTATTCTTATCAAAGCCTCTGCTGGAGGAGGAGGAAAAGGAATGCGTGTCGTTAATAAAGAGACCGAGCTTGCCTCTCAAATGCAACTTGCTATTAGTGAAGCGACCGCAGCTTTTGGCGACGGATCCGTATTTATAGAAAAGTATGTGGCCTCTCCTAGACATATTGAGATTCAAGTCATGGCAGATACGCATGGCAATACAGTACACCTTTTTGAAAGAGAATGTAGTATCCAGCGTCGTCACCAGAAAGTCGTTGAAGAAGCGCCTTCTTCGGTGCTTACGCCAGCGTTACGAGAAGCCATGGGAAATGCAGCGGTGCAAGTGGCCAAAGCCTGTGACTATCGAGGCGCAGGAACGGTTGAGTTTTTACTCGATGATCAGCATAATTTCTACTTTTTAGAAATGAATACCCGATTGCAAGTTGAGCATCCCGTCACCGAACTGATTACTGGAGTAGATCTTGTAGAATTACAAATACGCGTCGCTAGAGGCGAAGTCTTACCGATCAAACAAGAAGACTTGACCATAAAAGGACATGCCTTAGAACTCCGTGTGTATGCCGAAGATCCGCTGAATGACTTCTTGCCAAGTGTAGGCTATTTATCTACCTACATACTGCCTGAAGGAAAAGGCATTCGTGTAGATAATGGCTTTGAGCAAGGCATGGATATTCCTATTTATTACGATCCGATGCTCTCCAAATTGATTGTGTATGGAGATACAAGAGAAGAAGCGATTGAGCTACTCTCAGATGCGATAGATCATTATAAAGTAGTGGGCGCTCAGACGACCTTACCTTTCGGGAAATTTGTGTGTGAACACGAAGCCTTTCGGTCTGGGGATTTTGACACCCATTTTGTAAAAAATTATTACGCGCCAGCACTTTTAAAAAAACAATACGAAGAAGAAGCTAAAATAGCAGCCTTGATTGCTGTAAAGCACCATATACAAGAGCAACATATTTTACGCCTACCAACCTCATAAACCTATGGATTCAAAAATAAAAGCACTGAACGAAAAAATTGCCCTTGCCCATCAAGGGGGTGGCATCAAACGTATTGAGCGACAGCATGAGAAGAAAAAGCTAACGGCTAGAGAGCGTATCCATTATTTACTAGATGATGGTTCTTTTGAAGAAATAGGCATTCTAGTAACCCACCGTACCACTGATTTTGGGATGCAAGATGAACTTTATTATGGAGATGGGGTCGTGACCGGATACGGCACCGTAAACGGCCGATTAATTTATCTTTTTGCACAGGATTTTACGGTGTTTGGAGGTGCCCTTTCAGAAACACATGCCGAAAAAATATGTAAAATCATGGACCTTGCGATGAACGTTGGCGCACCTTTAATTGGTCTTAATGACTCTGGAGGTGCCCGTATACAAGAAGGTGTTCGCTCCCTAGGTGGCTATGCCGATATCTTTTACAGAAATGTACAAGCTTCTGGGGTGATTCCGCAAATATCTGCGATTATGGGACCTTGTGCGGGAGGTGCTGTATACTCCCCTGCCATGACCGATTTTACCATGATGGTTCAGGATACCAGTTATATGTTTGTAACGGGACCTAACGTGGTAAAAACAGTAACCAATGAAGAAGTCACCTCGGAAGAGTTAGGAGGGGCGAGTACGCATTCTGTAAAGTCGGGGGTAGCACATATTACCTCTGCAAACGATGCGCAATGTCTAGAAGATCTTAAATTACTACTCAGTTACTTACCTCAAAACAATAAAGAAACCCCCAAGAAACTTCCTTTTCAATTACAAGATGAAGTTCGTGAACAATTAGCGACCGTGATTCCTGATAGTGCAAATAAGCCCTACGATATGCATGAGGTGATCACAGGAATCATCGATGAAGCATCGTTTTACGAAATCCATAAAGACTATGCCGAAAATATCATTGTCGGTTTTGCAAGATTAGGAGGTCGTAGTGTGGGAATTATTGCCAATCAGCCGATGTATTTGGCGGGGGTATTGGATGTGAATAGTTCTAAAAAAGCAGCTCGTTTCACCCGTTTTTGTGATTGTTTTAATATCCCTTTATTGGTACTGGTAGACGTGCCAGGTTTCCTTCCAGGTACTGATCAGGAATGGAACGGAATCATTGTTCACGGTGCCAAATTATTATATGCCCTTAGCGAAGCAACCGTACCTAGAATCACCGTTATTACGAGAAAAGCGTATGGAGGTGCCTATGATGTGATGAATTCTAAACACATTGGTGCCGACCTAAATTATGCGTGGCCGAGTGCCGAAATTGCGGTAATGGGTGCCAAAGGTGCGAGTGAGATTATCTTTAGAAAAGAAATCAAAGAAGCAGAGGATCCTGCTCAAAAACTCCTCGAAAAAGAAAATGAATATGCCGAAAAATTTGCCAATCCCTATCGAGCAGCACAACGCGGATTTATAGATGAAGTGATCCATCCAGAGCATACGCGACGTAAATTAATAAAAGGATTTAGTATGCTAGAAAATAAAAAAGTAAAAACCCCTAAAAAGAAGCATGGGAATATTCCTTTGTAGTAAAAAACAACTCTAGGAAAAGCCTACGATGTATTTTAAGAAAAATCATTTGATTTCGAGACAAGCCCCAGCACATTTTAATCTCGATTATCGAGTAACGATTATTTAAAAACAACCTTGTGAAAATAAAAAACGACGAACTCATCATTGACGGGATAGACAAAATTATTTTACGCCAACTTATGAAGGATGCCCGTAAACCCATTCTTGAAATTGCCCGTAAAGTAGGGATTTCTGGGGCTGCAATCCACCAACGATTGCGTAAGCTAGAAAAGTCAGGGCTTCTCGCTGGGTCAAAATTTGTGATTGATCCTAAAGTATTAGGCTATCGCACCATGGCTTTTATAGGAGTGTATCTAGAAAGAGCTGCCAATAATGCCCGCGCAGTGAGACAACTTGAAGATATTCCAGAAGTGATTGAGTGCCATTACACCACTGGAAACTGGTCGATCTTAATCAAAATCTTGTGTAAGAACAACGAAGACCTTATGATTTTACTCAATAAAAAAATTCAGGCGATAGATGGGGTTTCTAGAACAGAAACCTTTATATCACTACAACAGCAGATAGATAGACAAATTAAGATATAAAAAAAGGTCTTGTGTGATATTCATCACATAAGACCTTTTTTAGATGCTAATAGCGGTATTATAACCCAGGGTAATTTCCTGTGAGAATATCAATACCATCAATAATCCACCCTACAATAAAAAATCCTGCGGTTAGAATAAATAGAATATTCCATCCTATTGGACTTCCTAAGTACCAACGGTGAGCGGCAAACCCTCCTAAGAATAGCCATAACAAAATAGCTACTAATTGGCGATCGGCAGCAACAGCGGCTGGTGAAACCAACTCATCAGCAGTGACTGTGTTTTCCTCAGATACCTCTGCGGTTACAGTCGTCACTGTTCTCGTTACAGGAAAACCTGCATACGTATTTGTTACCGCAAAAAGCAATAACATAAAAGAAAGAATAATTTTGAATTTCATACTATTATTTGATTAAATTAGACTTCTAAATTTAGTAAAAAATATGCGTAATCTACTGTTAGTATCCTTTTTAACGCTCTTTTTCTTTCCTACAAGTGCTTTTTCGCAAGAACCTATGTACGAATACATAGGGGTCATAAAGCTGAGTGACTCCGCTTTTATTTCCTACCGCCTCGCTTTTGAGGAAGTTGACGGACGTATAGAAGGATACTCTTTAACAGATATGGGAGGGAAACATGAAACGAAATCAAATATCAAAGGGAGCTATAATGAAAAAGAAAAACTTCTTTCATTTCAAGAATACGATATTGTGTACACTAAGTCGCCTTTGGATGAACTTGACATGTACATGTGTCTTATTAATTTTGAAGGCAGGTTGCGTAGTTTAAAAAAAAACAAAGCTTTTAGTGGTGATTTTAAGGGCATAAATCCCGATGGTAATGTCTGTCCCGAAGGTATGCTTATTGTTTCTAATGCACGTAAAGCAGATAAGCGTATTGAAAAATTTGACAAGAAAGTACAGAAGTCGAAGAAGGTGTCTCAGGAAGTAAAAGATAAAATCAGCATGCGTCGTGCCATAGACACCCTCACCATGAGTGTTGTCAAAAAAGACGAAAACCTCAACATTTTTACCAAAACAAAAAACCTGATTATCTCCATCTATGATGCTGGAAAAGTAGATGATGATCGTGTTAATGTATATGTAGATGGGAATCTCATCTTAGAAAACTTTTCTATTCTGGCAGAGAAAAAAGAAATTCCTATTACGATCACAAAAGAACTTACGACGGTAAAAGTCACGGCTTTAAATGTAGGAGATTCTGCGCCCAATACTGTGAAAGTAGAGATTCTTGATGGCTCCAACCTCATCACTACCCGAACGAGTCTAGACACCAATGAAAGTGCTGTGCTAACGCTTGTCAAACAATAACTTATTAATCAACTCTAAAACAAGGGTACAACGCTATTGTTTTCTATCTTTCCTTTAAAAACTAGCGTATCTCCAACATTAAATTTATATTCTCGAAGCAATAAAATATCGACCCCATAATTTTTATTTTCAGCTAAATAAGAATCTATAATTTTATGTGTCCCTTTTAATTTTCTTACTCTGGATTTCATTATTTTTCGAATAGAGTCATAGCTGTCGTAGTCAAGAGCATCTTTGATAGAAGTATATCCATGATCCGTATTTACAATCTTAAAAGTCTCAAGAGGAATCCCTCTTTTTTCATTTTCCAACTTCCCCACTTTTGTTAAGATCACTCTTTTAAAATCGATAGGATACAACCTTCCATTAATACGTAATTTTGTATCAGAAGGATAATCAATAATACAATCTGGAAATTGATAATGCGAGTATCCTGTACTTCCACTTATTCGAGCACCACTAGTTTTTTGTTCTGCTCCCACACGCATTGCATACATAGGTAATATACGTTCTGACACAGGGTTTGTAACCACATGATTTGTTACAATAACACCATAAATATCTGGCAACTCTCGTATACGTTGTTTTTCTTGCCCCTCTGACTTACCAACCTCTACCATATTACTTATTTGCTTTTTAATGAATAATCCCATAAATAATGCAAAAAGTAAAAAAACCGTAAAAATGGATCCTGATACTATTAGGAATAACTTCCATTGTTTTTTCTTTTGATTCTCCATTTTTTAATTTTAAAGCTGTGTTTATATATAATTTCTATATCTCCTAATAGCATTTGTATACTTTTCGCGAAAGCGAACTTTACATTGAGTTAACTAAAATTGAAATATAAAAATATTCTAAAAAAACAAAACCCACGCATGAGCGTGGGTTTTACATACTCGTTATGTTATGGTAACTACTGTACCGTAAAGTTCACATTAAAAAGAGCGCCATTGGTGATGGCAATCGTATCGTCATCATCTAATGTATTTGTGAGAATAGCTCCAAAAGATCCAAACACCGTCATTTCTTCCATGTTGATTTCTGTGATGGTAATAGATCCACCCAATTCAGGGCTCGAGCTAAAATTTGCATCAAGCGAATTGATACTGATCTGGGCAGTACCTGTATCATCTATAATGTAGTCTTGTACTGCAACAGCAGGCGCATCTGCCTCACTTGATCCAACAGTCATCGTAAGCGGTCCAAAATCTGTGACAACGTTTATAGACAATCTTCCTCCATTATTTGAAAGGGTAGCCGTTACAACATCTGTTCGTACATTTTGCCCTGCAATTAAGGCTCTAAATTTAACAGGAGCTGCTTCGGCTGGGCCATCATCATCACTTCCACAGGAAGTCACAAATACCAACGCAAAAAATAATAGGCTGATTTTTAAAAATGTCTTTTTCATTTTCATTCTTATTTAATTTTACTGTTTAAAAAAACCCACCCGGTTAGGAATGGGTTTTATAAGCTTTCGCGAAAGCGGGACTTCAATACATTTCTTTTTCACTACGCTTCAAAGAAATACTCAGTCGCCCTCTTAAGCTATTAATATCTATAGTATTCTGGCTTAAACGGTCCTTCAACAGCCACTCCAATATAGTCAGCTTGCTCTGGACGAAGTGTTTCTAGCTCTACCCCTAAACGTGCAAGGTGTAATGCAGCTACTTTCTCATCTAAATGCTTAGGAAGCATATATACTTCATTTTTATACCTATCACTATGGTTCCATAGTTCCATTTGTGCTAGGGTTTGGTTTGTAAATGAGTTACTCATCACAAAACTAGGGTGTCCAGTCGCACATCCTAAATTCACCAAACGACCTTCTGCAAGAACGATGATATCTTTTCCATTAATGGTATACTTGTCTACTTGAGGTTTGATCTCATCTTTTGTAGCACCATGTGTTCCGTTTAACCATGCCATATCGATTTCGTTATCAAAGTGACCGATATTACAAACGATTACTTTGTCGCGCATTGCTTCAAAATGACGTGCTTGGATAATGTCTTTATTTCCAGTTGTCGTGATCACAACATCTGCATTTCCAACAACATTTTCTAATTTCTTTACTTCAAAACCGTCCATAGCTGCTTGTAACGCACAAATAGGATCAATTTCTGTCACGGTTACGATAGAACCTGCTCCTTTAAAAGAAGCGGCAGTTCCTTTTCCTACATCACCATATCCACAAACTACAACGCGCTTTCCAGCAAGCATCGTATCTGTAGCACGACGTATCGCATCTACAGCACTCTCACGACATCCGTACTTATTATCAAATTTTGATTTTGTTACAGAGTCGTTTACATTGATCGCAGGCATCGGAAGGGTTCCGTTTTTCATACGCTCGTACAAACGGTGAACGCCTGTTGTTGTTTCTTCAGAAAGTCCTTTGATGTCTCCTACTAATTCTGGATAACGATCTAAAACCATATTGGTAAGATCTCCTCCATCATCAAGAATCATATTTAATGGCTTACGATCTTCTCCAAAGAAAAGTGTTTGTTCGATACACCAATCAAATTCTTCTTCATTCATTCCTTTCCAAGCATATACTGGGATTCCAGCGTCTGCAATGGCTGCTGCTGCTTGATCTTGTGTAGAAAATATATTACAAGAGCTCCAAGTTACCTCAGCACCAAGTGCTTGTAGTGTTTCAATTAACACGGCTGTTTGGATAGTCATGTGAAGACATCCTGCAATACGTGCTCCTTTAAGAGGCTGCTCGTCTTTGTATTCTTCACGAAGAGACATTAATCCTGGCATTTCTGCTTCTGCAAGGTCGATTTCTTTACGACCCCAAGCTGCCAATGAAATATCTTTTACTTTGTACGGTACGTACGTTGGTGTTTTTGTACTCATTATTAGTATCTTTGATTATAGCAAATTGCGTGCAAAATTACGTAATATCTTACAGTTCTCATGCCTCTTTACAAAACAATAACAATAAACGCTCATACAACGGTCTATATTTGGAAGATCGAAGAGGGTTTTGATACGCTTTCGCGAAATATAAAACTTACAGATCACTGTCAGCAACGCGTGGACGGAATGAAATCTGAATTACACCGTCGTGGTTTTATGAGCGTGCGCCATCTTCTTGCTGAAGCGGGGTATGTAGATCATGATTTATATTATGACCTACAAGGTAAACCGCACCTTAAAGACGGAAAATATATCTCTATCACACACTCCTATACCTTTTCTGGAATTATCGTGAGTGATCAAGAAGTAGGTATTGATATTGAGATGCAACGCGATAAAATATTGCGAATTGCAAATAAATTTACACCTATAGAAGAATACAGCACCCTCGCAAATGCAGATGCAATCGTCCGAAAACTCACCATCGTATGGGGAGCCAAAGAGTCTCTCTATAAGCTATACGCACAAGAAGGATTGAGTTTTTTAAAACATATTGATGTTCAGGATTTTTATTTTGATGATGAAAAAACTACCGCAACCGTCACCTATAATGCAATAACCTCCCAATATGATATTTTCTTTCTAGAATTTGAAGGGTTTACCTGTGTATACGGGTTTTGATTAACGATTGGAGATTGTTGATTGTTGATTGTTGATTGTTGATTTTAGAACGAAAACTTCTCTTCACTAACGGGGTGGTGATTTTTTAGATTTTGTAATTTTTCCAATACAAAATGTGAAAAATCTTCCGTTTCTTGGACTTTCTCTCCATAAACTATATGCACAAGAAGGATTGAGCTTTTTAAACTCAGATGATGTAGTAGAACTTCGTCATGAGGTTTGAAAATACAATAAAGACTGGCATTTTCTTAATTTTAGCATAGCATCGCTATGGTTACATTAAAAAATGTAGCGAAACGATAGTCTTTGACGTAGTTTTAAGCCGTAATAGATTTTCTAATACATCATCTGAGTTCAACATATTGATGTTCAGGACTTCTATTTTGATGATGAAAAAACTACCGCAACCGT
>CAYGQJ010000009.1:51456-79284 GCA_964351845.1 uncultured Flavobacteriaceae bacterium
ACTAACGGGGTGGTGATTTTTTAGATTTTGTAATTTTTCCAATACAAAATGTGAAAAATCTTCCGTTTCTTGGACTTTCTCTCCATAAACTATATGCACAAGAAGGATTGAGCTTTTTAAACTCAGATGATGTAGTAGAACTTCGTCATGAGGTTTGAAAATTTAAAACAAAGCTTCTTTTGTCAAATTGAACGTTAACTCTTTATCTCCTCGTAAGATTATTAATTCAATCGTATCC
This sequence comes from uncultured Flavobacteriaceae bacterium, assembly GCA_964351845.1. GTDB lineage: Bacteria > Bacteroidota > Bacteroidia > Flavobacteriales > Flavobacteriaceae > Dokdonia. Next base: position 51,695 of record CAYGQJ010000009.1, read on the forward strand.
CTATTTTTATCAAACAAGCCCTCTTGTAATATAGTGCACCATTCTGATGCTAAGACTTCATCAAAAATGGTATTATTTACGCTACTAATTCTGTCATTAATCTTTAAGCCTGCTTTTTTTGCCTCTGAGTTATTGAATAGTTTATCAATTACTAAGTGATTGCTGTTATACCGATAGGTAAAGCCATAAGATGAAACCTCTGGTTTACTCCATTCTTTTTTCTTAATTAGAATGATTTCATAATCTATCCAGTTTATAATGACATCATAGTTTTCAAGAAATTCTGAGCCAATGGTACTGACATTTTCATCTTCAGAAAAGTCTACAGATCTATTTTTGATTGAGACCTCTCCAAAAGAAATCGTATTTGTCAATGCTTCATAAAACGTAGTTGTACTAAAATCATTACCACTCAGTGCAGAAGATGACAGACCATAACCAGACCTTTTTTTAATATTAGGGTTATCATTTAAGAGAGACTCATAGGTTTCCATTGATAAAGAAAAACCACCATTAGATCCTACATCTACAATCACGTTCTTTTCTTCTATACCATCAATAATCACATCTATAATTGGACTCCCTGTAAGCTCTGTAAATATCGGAATCCTTTCATTTTCATCTGGAATTTCAAAAGAATCAATCGTGTTTGATATTTGTATCATTTTAGTTTGATAGTCGATTTTCCAGATGGATTTTTTCATTAAATTAGCCCCAATCAGCCCATCTATATTCAAGCAAGCAATATCATCAGATGTGTTTAAATCTATAATTGCAGCACCCGTATTCAAATAATTTAATTCCCCAATACCTATGTTGTCAATGACCGTAAAATCAACCTCAGAAGACACACCTTGACTATCTTCCAAATTGTTTTTGTTATTGCTTTGTGCATTTAATTTTTCAGCTAAATCTTTGGAAATCACATTAGATGAACCGCTATCTAACATAAACTTATAAGTAACACCCTCTATTTCAACATCTATAAATATCAAACCTAACTGATACTCAAACGGCAGTTGGATGTCATATTCTTTCTGCTCAACACTTCCCTTACGTAATACTAGTATCGTTTTTATGGTTGTCCAATTCATGACCGCTAGAACAGCTACTAGGATACATAAACTAGAGAAGAATATCAGGATAATTTTTTTCATGTGTTGGTCTTTATATTATAAAGACGCAGCTATTTTGCAAAAGGTTGCCTCGCTGTGACATATTCTTTACATAGAGATCGAAAGCGGCGTAATGTGATTGCTCCTTCATCGAGATAACTCAAAAGTGTATGGAGCTTATTCCGTATTTTCGCACCCAATGACATTCTACCAACACATACAGACGGCACAAACGCAAGGGAGACGACTGCTGGCGATTCTTATCGATCCGGATGGGTTTAAGGCGGAGTACGCTTTCGCGAAAGCATACCTAGAAAAAATCCCATCGCAAACCACACATTTTTTAGTAGGCGGAAGCACCAACGCATCCCAAACCATAGAAGCTGTGGTTGAAGTGCTAAAACAACTCACCGTGTTACCCATCATCCTTTTTCCTGGGGATTATACACAGATCACACCCAAAGCCGATGCCATTTTATTTCTGTCCTTACTCTCTGGACGCAATCCAGAATATTTAATCAACCAACAAGTAAAAGGAGCTCCGTACATTAAAAAAAGCCGATTGGAAGTGATTCCTACGGGCTACATCCTCATAGAAGGCGGAAAAGAAACAGCAGTACAACGCGTAAGTGAAACACTCCCGATCCCTCAAAAAAACAGAGACACCATTGTCAATACCGCACTTGCAGGGGAATATACAGGCAAAAAATGCATCTATCTGGAAGCAGGAAGTGGTGCGCACTATCCTGTTTCCCAAGAGATTATACAATCTGTACGCGAAGCGATAGATATTCCTTTGATTGTAGGAGGTGGTATCCGATCACAACAAGCGCTAGAAGATGCGTATCAAGCCGGAGCCACCATGGTGGTGATTGGCACTGCTTTTGAAAAGGATTGCTGGACATAAATCCCAATCACATAGAAAGCCTTATTTTTATACTATGAATTTAAAAGTACACACAACGTTCTTATTCCTATTCATTTCACTCGCCGGATTTGCTCAAAAATTTCAGGTCGTCGATGCAGATAATAAGGTGCCTGTTTCTTTTGCCACCATATCATTTGGGGATGGTAGAGGGACCTTTGCAGGAGAGGATGGTGTCTTTGACTTTCCTAAAGATAAATATGCCGATATCGACTCTTTACATATTTCGGCGATTGGATTTAAAGAACAAGTGTTTAGTACCCAAGACATTCCGGCTGTTATTTCGTTACTCCCGGAGGCGAGTCAGCTTACGGAGGTTATTGTAACCGCTCCCAAACGAGGGAAATATAAAACCAAAAAACAAAAGCCTACCACGCATGAAGACATACATACTTCTTGGTTACCAACCGTAGAGAGCGAAGTGGCTGTTTTTTTTGAAAGACTTGAAAATAAACCCACCCGAATCGCAAAACTCTTACTACCTATTAACGCAGAAACACAATACAAATCCAAAGGAAAAGGCAACTTTGCGACTATTTTTAGAATTCAGTTTTACCAAAATGACCAAGGGCTCCCAGGCAAACCCATCGTGCATGAAAAAATAGTCTTCGCCATGGACCAAGACACTAAAAAAGTATTTGAGCTTGATATACAATCAAAGCAAATTTTTATTCCTGAAGAAGGTATCTTTGCATCCCTCCAAGTATTAGGCTATGCAGATAAAAATGGCAAACTGATACAATCTAAAAAATACCGTGAGATCAAAACAAAGCGCGGGATTCAGAAAATATCTACCGCTTTTAGACCCTTATTGCCTTTTACTAATGAGTTTCCTGCACAACGAACCTATGTGCGTCGTATTTTCTTAAACAACAAGAAATGGCAGGTGTTTGATGAAACCTACAATGAGAATTCAAACCTAATCAAAGGAGGCTACCGTCATTATGGGATGGGGACAGTGTTGCATGTATTTGAAGAAAAAGAATAACTAACTAAAAACGTAAATGCGATCGGGATGAGATTCCCGCTTTCGCGGGAATATACCATGAATATATCTGTAGAACTCACCTTTACGCCACTGCAAAATGACTATGAACCGCCTATCACCACTTTTATAAAAAAGCTAAGAGCTTCAGGCCTCACGGTGATGGAAAACCCATTATCCACGCAAGTATACGGAGAGTATGATGTGGTGATGAGCATGCTTACTAAAGAAATCAAGGAAAGTCTTTCTACTATTGAGATTGGGCTATTCCAAATCAAGATTGTCAAAACAGATCGCAGTACCTATGTCGCAGATTTTTGATTTTCTATTTGGGCAATACGCCACCTACCCCTCACACCAAATCTGGTTAGAAATTATTGCTGTTATTTTCGGCGGACTCTCCGTTTGGTTTAGTAAACGCAACAGCATTCTGGTATACCCTACCGGAATTATAAGTACACTCATCTTTGTCTACTTATGCCTTCAATGGGATTTACTAGGCGACATGATGATTAATGGTTATTATTTTGCCATGAGTATTTATGGCTGGTATGTCTGGACACGTAAAGTCGATGAAACACATTTTACGCCCATTACACGTACTACAAAAAAGGAAAAACAATACAGTGTATATATAGGGATTGCCACACTTATTTTTGTGTATATTGTATATCAATCTTTTGATAAGTGGACGAGTTGGGTTGCCTATGCAGATACCATAACGACAGCTATTTTCTTTATAGGAATGTGGTTGATGGCTAGACGTAAAATAGAAAACTGGATTTTCTGGATTGTAGGCGATCTTATTTCTGTTCCTTTATATTTTTACAAAGGATATACCTTTACAAGCCTTCAATACCTCATCTTTACTATCATCGCAATATATGGGTACCTCGCATGGAAGAAACACTTAGACAGCAACACAGCAGTAGTATAAAAATCTGCCTTTTTGGTCCAGAGAGTAGTGGGAAGAGTACGCTTTCGCGAAAGCTATCCCAGCACTATAATGCGCCATTGGTGCCTGAGTATGCCCGTGAGTATCTTCAAAAACTTTGGGATTCAGCGCAAAAAATATGCAGACCTAAAGATCTACTGCCTATCGCTGCAGGGCAGATGCGGCTGGAAAATAAAGCCATCGCCACACACCCACCACTTGTGATTTGCGACACCGACTTGTTAACGACCAAAGTCTATAGCGAAGCCTACTACGGAGGTTGGTGCCCAGAATTATTGACCAAATATGCGGTAAAAAACACCTATGATTTGTATCTTTTAACCTATATTGATACACCTTGGCAAGCAGACGACCTAAGAGATCGTCCCGAACGAAGACAAGAGATGTTTGATCATTTTAAAAATGCCTTAGAACACAATAAGAAACCCTATATTTTGTTAAAAGGCTCTGTAGAAGAGCGCATGCAGCTTGCTACCAAAACTATAAACCAATTAGTACTTTGAATTTTACGCAAAAAGATACCGATACACTCATAAAAAAGGGCATTTCTCAAGAACAAGTACAGCATCAAATTGCACTCTTTAAACAAGGATTACCCTACATAGACTTAAGAGATCCCGCTATTATTGGCCACGGCATCTATACCTACACCAAAGAAGAAGAACATGCGTTTGTCTCCCATTTTGAAGAACAAAAAGAAACCTTAGAGCTACTCAAATTTGTCCCTGCCTCTGGTGCCGCCACACGGATGTTTAAGTTTTTATTTGAGTTTATAGAAAGTTATGACCCTACGCAAGAAACAGTAAATGCATACATTAATAGAAAAAATGCGCAAGAACTCCGCTTGTTTTTTGTGGGCTTAGATAGTTTTCCATTTTATAAAAAAGTAAGAAGGAAACTTAAAGAAACATACGATGAAAAAGATCAAACAAACGTAGACCTCAACCGCATCCGATTTGTAAAAACCATGCTGGAAGAAGAAGGCCTTAACTTTGGTAATAAACCCAAGGGACTGTTCCCATTTCACAAGTACAAATCACATAATGCCTCTGCATTTGAAGAACATCTTTTTGAAGCCGCCCTCTACGGAAAAACAAGAGGAATTGCCCGATTACATTTTACCATTTCTAAAGAGCATTATAAAAAATTCGAGTCTCAATTCTCCAAATCCCAAAAACTCATAGAAGACAAAACAGATACCTCTTTTGATATTACCTATTCCTTTCAGTCCCCAGCGACAGACACCATTGCTGTTACCAGAAAAAATGATCCTTTCAGGCAAGAAGATGGCTGTTTAATCTTTAGACCTGGAGGTCATGGATCTTTACTACAAAACTTAAATGAGCAGGAAGCCGATATTATTTTCATAAAAAACATAGACAATGTTGTGGTACACACCTATGAAAAAGAAGTGGCACATTATAAAAAAGTGCTTGCTGGCAAATTATTGAAACTACAACAACAAGCCTTCAAATTCTTACGACACATAGATGATCATGAAATCTCTGAAGCCGAGATTTTAACCATTGTCCATTTCTTACAAAATGAATTTAGTTTAAAGCTTGCTATAGATTTTGAAAAATTCTCTCAAAAATATCAAATCGAATACCTCAAGGAGCAACTTGACAAGCCTATACGCGTATGTGGTATGGTAAAAAATGAAGGCGAACCTGGGGGTGGCCCTTTTTGGGTAAAACACGAGAGCGGGCGTATTAGCTTACAAATAGTAGAAAGTGTACAGATAGATCCAAAAAATTCACACCAACAAACCATTGTTGCCAGAGCCACTCATTTTAACCCTGTAGATCTTGTCTGTGGTATTAAAAACTATAAAGGAGAAAAGTATGACCTCACAAAGTTTGTAGATCAAAAAGCGGCTTTTATTGCCCACAAAACCATCGCTGGAAAACCCATCAAAGCCCTAGAACACCCAGGCCTCTGGAACGGTGCCATGGCGTTCTGGAATACTATTTTTGTAGAAGTACCCCTCATTACATTTAATCCCGTAAAGACGGTAAATGATTTACTGAAGCCTGCGCATCAGATACGATCCTAACTTTTTTAATTACTGAATCCCCAACGTTGGATAAAGAACGCCTCCTTACCGAACTCACCTTTAAAGCGACCAGAAGCAGCGGACCCGGCGGCCAACACGTAAATAAAACCAGTACACGCATAGAATTGTATTGGCCCTTAGAAACATCTCTCGTTTTTTCTGAACATCAAAAAGTCCGCTTACGCGAAAAACTCCATAACCGCCTCACCAAAGAGCATATCCTTATCCTCGCATCTGGAGAGACAAGGAGCCAACTCAAAAACAAAGAACAGGTCATCAAACGGTTTTTTGAGCTTCTAGAAGAAGCCGTTACTCCTCCCAAAAGACGTAAAAAATCAAAACCTACATACACCTCCAAAGTCAAACGACTCCAATCCAAAAAACAGCATTCCGAAAAGAAAGCTAATCGTAAAAAACCAGATTTTTAATCGCTACTGTTATTTTTTATTAGGTATTGTAGCATTTATTCTTTTTTACGTAGTACTTTTGTACCATCTCAAAGGGGTGCTATTTCAAATAATGAATGACGAACACCGAATGACGAACACTTCGTCACTCTTTTTTCTAACTTCAAACTTTGATTGGCTGAGATTATACCCATTGAACCTAGAACAGATAATGCTGTTTAGGGACGGCCGAGTAAAAAATGTCTAGGAGACATTTTATGAGGAGCGAGCAGGCGCGTTGGCTTTCTTTTCATATACTTTGTCGGCGAGATGTTTCTTGCAAGAGAAACGACTCTTCAAGTCCGTACGTTTGTATGGGGTATTCTCTATTTAAAAACCAGGATAATTACCCTTTTTATTCTTAACAAACCAACAACACGGATGAAAAAAATCCTATTTATTCTTTTTGTACTATGTACAACGATTAGTTTCGGTCAAACCTACACGGTTTCTGGAACAGTAAGTGATTTAAATGGCCCTATTTCAGGAGCAATTGTAACCAAAAAAGGAGGAACAAATGAAGTAATTACAGATTTGAATGGGAAGTATCTTATTGAATTAACAAGAGGTTCTCACACACTTATCTTTAAGGCTTTAGACCAAGAAATTGAGCATATTATTAGAGTTACGAAAGATGCTATATTAGATATTAACCTTGGACTTGATGGCAAACTTGACGAAGTTCTCGTACGTGCCGTACGTGTCAATGCCGACTCCCCGATTACACACACCAACTTGAGTAAAGAACAACTGGCAGAACGTAATTTAGGACAAGACATCGCTACGCAAATCAAATTCCTTCCTAATGTAGTCACCACCTCAGATGCAGGGGCTGGCATTGGATATACAGGGTTTAGAGTTCGTGGAACAGGAAATCAAGGAATTAATGTCACCATCAACGGAATTCCGTATAATGATGCAGAGAGTGCGACTAGCTTTTTTGTCAATCTTCAAGATTTCACCTCTTCTGTAGAAAATTTACAGTTACAACGTGGTGTAGGGACCTCTACCAACGGACCAGGGGCATTTGGAGCGAGTCTAAATATCCTTACAGACGCTGTCTCTAACGAAGCGCATGCAAGTACGTCTCATTCTTTTGGGTCTTTTGGTACCAGACGTCATAATGTAAAGTTTAGCACTGGTCTTTTAAATGATCATATTGAGATCTCTGGACGTTTGTCACAAATAAAATCAGATGGATTTATAGATCGTGCATCCTCAGATCTAAAATCCTACTTTCTTCAAGCGGCGTATAAAGATGATAATACCTTAATCAAGGTAATTAATTTTGCAGGTTCTGAGGTTACCTATCAATCTTGGTTTGGGGTCGATATAGAAACCGCAGAAAACAACCCAACCTTTAATCCTGCAGGGCAGTTTACCGATGAAAATGGGAATATTAGATTTCATGAAAATCAAGTAGATGATTATAAACAAGATCACTACCAAGTACACTGGAATCAGAGATATAACAATAATTGGAGCACCAATCTTAGCTTCAATTACACCTATGGGCGCGGCTTTTTTGAAGAGTATGAAGAAGATGACGACTTTAGTTTTTATGGCCTTACGCCTATTACGATTGGTGGAGAGACCATTGAAACAACAGATCTTATCCGCCGTCGCTGGTTGGACAATGATTTTTATGTGGTCAATGCCAATGTGAATTATAAAGACACCCAATGGGATTTCACATCAGGATTGTACTGGAGTCAGTATACGGGAGATCATTTTGGCGAAGTCATTTGGGCGCGTTTTGCAAGCGATTCTGAAATTGGAGACAACTATTATTTTGGTACAGGCGATAAAGGGGAATTTTCCGCTTTCGCGAAAGCAACCTATAGAGTCAACAATCAGTGGAGTATTTATGGAGATCTTCAAGGGAGATTTATCAACTACGAAACAGACGGGATCAACTCTGATGTAGAAGAATTTATCGTAGATGAATCGTATAGTTTTTTCAATCCTAAAGCTGGGGTTACCTATAAGCTTGATGAAAAAAATCAATTTTATGGAAGTTATGCCAGAGCAAATCGCGAGCCTAACCGTACTGATTTTGAAAATGGAGCCCCAAGACCAGAACGTCTTAACGATTTTGAATTAGGGTGGAGATATAATACGAATAAAGTAAAACTAAATATTAATGGGTATTATATGGACTTCCGTGATCAACTCGTTGTCTCTGGAATCGATGATGTAGGTGCCCCTATACGTACTAACAGTGGTCAGAGTTACAGAGCCGGTGTAGAAATAGAAGCGGCAGTACAACTAACACCAAGATTGAGTGTCTATCCAAATCTTGCATTAAGTACCAATAAGAATAAAGACTTCTTATTTCAAAGAGATGGTGTGTTGCAGAATCTTGGAGACACAAACATCTCATTCTCTCCAGATGTAGTTGCAGGCAATACACTTCAGTATACTCCTGTAAAAGGACTTACATTACAATTCTTATCAAAATTTGTAGGAGAGCAATACTTAGGAAATATAGACAGCCCTACTTCGCTACTGGATAGTTACTTTGTAAATGACTTTAATGTGACCTACGAATTAGGAGAAGTTGCCTTTTTTAAAGGAATCACCTTAAATCTATTGGTGAATAATATATTTGATGAGCGATTTATCTCTAATGGGTACTTCTTTACATTTGATGATAATTTTACAGATCCTAACATCATTACAACCATAGAGGGCGCAGGTTTTTATCCACAAGCAGGCACTAATTTCTTAGTAGGGACCACCTTGAGGTTTTAAGACTAGAAGATTTTCTGCAACGTATTTTTAATTTGTCAAACTGAGCCTGTCGAAGTTTTTAATCTTCTGATTATCAAAACCCCTTCGATAGGCTCAGGGTGACAATCAGCTCCTTTAGATACTTTTAAATAATCATTAATTAGAGACAATAATCACATCGCCATTTTGCTCTACGCGATAAGGAACCATTGTAAAATCCAAGTTTTCACCAGAAGCTTGCCCTGTAAAAAGATTATATGTGTGCGCATCATCACATTGACATACCACCTCAAGACCATTTAGAATCATGGTAGAACATTCATTGGGAGAATGATTAGGATCTGATGCTTCCCATGCGAGCAGGCTACTACCATTATTAATCACAAAAATCCCTCGCACACCACCATTAGGCACGTATACGGCATTGTTAGGAATTTGTAGGTCCAAAGCCGCTATATTTCCTAGCTGTATGCTAAAACCAATATCAACAATAAAAGGATTGCTAGAACGTCTATTATCATCTGATGAACATCCAACTAATAACAAAACAATAAAACTAAAAAGTAAGGTAGTACGCATTAATCTAGGGATCTATAATTATATATGTGACTGAGTTTGCTTTCGCGAAAGCGTATCTCTTAAAAGTTGCAATTTACTACAAAACGATGAAGCAAGTAAAATATTTTGTATATTCGTAAGGCAAATCCCAAAAGTGGGATTTTTTTGTTCCCGGCTCGTCGGGAATTCTTATATAATGAACTCATCTTGGCTTTTTGTTTGGAACCAAGAAATATGACTTTTTTGCCATAATAAAGTGTTTTATTAATTACTCAGCTATAGACTGCGGAAGTAATAGAGCATACAAGTAGTGCGAAAATAGCCTGCCCTGTTGAAGAACGGGTTATGTTTTGTAAGTAACAGAAAAAATCAAGATGAAGCCAATACAATAAAGCCAATCTAAAAGGCATTAAAAATAAAGCATATGGGTAAAGTAAACTATTACACTGCCGAAGGTTTAAAAAAACTTAAAGACGAACTTAATCACTTACGAGACGTAGAGCGTCCTAAAGCATCTCAAGATATTGCAGAAGCAAGAGATAAAGGAGATTTGAGTGAAAATGCAGAGTACGATGCTGCAAAAGAAGCGCAGGGCATGTTAGAAATGCGTATCTCACAAATGGAAGAACTTGCATCTAACGCTCGTATTATAGATGAATCGCAACTTGACACTAGTAAAGTACTCGTACACTCTACCGTGAAGATTAAAAATCAAATTAACGGTATGGAAATGACCTATAAGCTCGTTGCTCAAAATGAAGCGGATGTCAAAACAGGTAAAATCTCTGTAGATTCTCCTATCGGGAAAGGATTGTTAGGGAAAGAAGTAGGCGATGTCGCCGAAATCCAAGTACCGAGTGGCGTTATGAAATTTGATATTGTAGAAATCACTAGGGTTTAACTTGAAAATGAACCTGAACTTGAAAAATAAAGGTTGTGGAAAAACCTTTTGACTTAAGTGAACGATTAGAGAATTTTGCTGCTTCTGTTATTTTACTTTATGACAAAAAACTTCTTTCTTTTTCGAGTGAATATTTAGCAAAGCAGGGTATTCGTTCTTCTTGTTCTGTTACTTTAAATTATGGTGAGGCGCTAGGTGCAGGCAGTACTAAAGATAAAACATATAATTTAAGGCTTTGTTTAAAAAAATTACGAGAAAGTCTAAGTAATCTTAATGTACAAAAGAAATCTAATCTTTTGAATAGCAATATTTTAAAAAAATTATTGACGAAAATGATCAACTGATAAGAAGTATAGTAACCCGAATTAAAAATTTAAATTAGTATTTTCAGCTTCGAGTTCATTTTCAAGTTCAAATTCAACAACTATGGCAAGTATCTTTACAAAAATTATCAATCGAGAGATTCCGGGACATATCATCCATGAGGATGATCGTCATATTGCAATATTAGATATAAACCCTAATTCCAAAGGGCATACACTATGTATTCCTAAAGAAGAGGTAGATCGTATTTTTGATCTTTCTGAAGAAGCCTATCTAGATTTGATGGCATTTTCTAGAAAAATAGCCATTGCTTTAGAAAAAGCAGTGCCTTGTGAGCGTATTGGTGTGAGTGTGATTGGGCTCGAAGTACCGCATGTGCATGTACATTTGATTCCGCTTCAAACTATGGAAGATGCTCGTTTTGTCAATAAAACATCGATGTCTTCAGAAGAGTTTACACAACTTATTGGAGCAATTCAAGCACATTTAGGATAGGATTCCCTGCAACTTTAGGTATTGTAATAAGATCACGGTTTTTGCATCCTTGATTTCACCGGTTTGTATCATTTTATACGCTTTCGCGAAAGCGTACTCATGCACCACAATATCTTCCTGCTCGGCAGCGAGTCCGCCGCCTTTACTTACCTTGTCTTTAGCGGTATAACTAGCAATAAATAAGTGAACCGTTTCTGTAACAGAGCCTGGAGACATATACAAATCCATGACTTTTTCTACCTCCGAAAGATAGTAGCCGGTTTCTTCTTCGATCTCTTTTTTGATCGCCGTTTCGGGATCATAGTCATCTAGTAAGCCTGCACATACTTCGATGAGCATACCACTTGGATTGCCGTTAAAATAAGTTGGCATCCGGAATTGCTCTGTTAAGATAACGGTGCCCAATTCTTTGTTGTACAACAACACCGCCGCGCCATTCCCTCTGTCATAGACCTCACGTACTTGCGGTTCCCAATTTCCTTTGGAGTTTTGGTAATCAAACGTGACTTTATGCAAGGTGGCCCAATTATCAGAAAGCAGTATTTTCTTGATATTCTTTATGTAGTTAGGCATCGCGAACGAGTTTAAGTTGAATTTGCATTGTGGTTCCTTTGTCTATTTCGCTTTTAAGGACACCCACGCGTCCGTCGTGATACTCTTCTATAATTCGTCTAGCGAGCGATAATCCTAAGCCCCAACCTCGTTTTTTGGTCGTAAATCCAGGCTCAAAAATGCTATTAAATTTACTCTTAGGAATTCCTTTTCCCGTATCTGAAATTAAGACTTTGGCATAATTAGCATCGCGTGTAATCACAATACTTAAATCCCCTTTGCCCTTCATCGCGTCGATGGCATTCTTGAACATATTTTCAATCGTCCATCCATACAATTGTTTATTAAGCATCACAGGAAGTTCGCCTTCGGGCAAGTCAATAGAAAATTTAATAAGTTTTGAACTTCGATTTTCTAAGTATTCAAAAGTCTCTTTGGTTTCCTTGATGATATCCACCTCTTTAAGATCAGGCACCGATCCAATTTTACTAAAACGATCGGTAATGATTTCTAATCGGTCTATATCCTTGACCATTTCTTTAATATAATCAGGATTGACATCTTCTGTTTTTAAAATTTCTGTCCATCCTACCAAAGAGGAAAGTGGTGTTCCAATTTGATGAGCCGTTTCTTTTGCCATTCCTGCCCATAGTAAATTTTGCGCAGAAGACTTGGAGGTTAAATAATAGAAATAAATGAGTGCAATAAATAGGATAACGATAATCAAAAGTGCAATAGGAAAATACTTGAGTTGGGCAATCACGGGAGAATTTCCGTAATACACGGTGTGTAGTTTCACTCCATCCCATACAATATCTATGGGCTCGTTTTCGAGGGCATACTCTTGTGCTAGTTGTGCTAATTCTTCTTGTGACAACTGATCACCATCTGGTATATTTACATAATCATAGGTTTCTTCTTCCAGATTATAGGTAAGCGTGGGTATGGTACTATTTTCAGAGAGAATTAATAAATACAAATCACTTAAGGCGCCGTCCAATTGCCGTGCATCCTTGGTTTTGGGTAATATCTCAGCCGTTTCAGCAAAGGCTTTTTTTGCGGCTGAAAACAAGACCATTTTACTGCGTTCTGACTCTTTAAGTTGATCAAAAAACAACAGGACATTCCACAAAATAAGTGTGGTAATCACCAAAGAAGAAATAATAATAAACCACCTCGCATATTGAGGTTTTGGGCTAAAATTCATAAAAGAACACTTTCAATAAATATAGAATTAAAGTCTTAAAAATACGCCTTGAAAACCGAAAAACTTATCTTCTCAACAACAAACGGAATAATAAGAAGCATCGTATGTATCATTTTGAATTCTATGATGACAAAATGATTCGGCAAAGTATTCTCAAAACATTTCCTCTTTTCCTACCTTTGAAAAAACGCTGTATATGCAAACGATAGATCCCAAAAAAATTTCTATTCCCCATTTATTTGGACACTTAACAGGCGCTGTAGGGCCTCGTCCTATTGCTTTTGCAAGCACTATAGACACGCAAGGTCGTGTCAATCTTGCGCCTTTTAGCTTCTTTAATGTTTTTGGAGCAAACCCACCTATCTTGGTGTTTTCTCCTTCTAGAAGTGGACGGGATAACAGCACAAAAAATACACTAGATAATGTACTAGAGGTGCCAGAAACGACTATCAATATGGTAGACTATGCGATGGTACAGCAAATGAGTTTAGCGAGTACGGCATATCCAAAAGGAGTCAATGAATTTGTAAAATCTGGACTTACAGAGCTTGCTTCAGAAAGTGTACAACCCCCACGGGTGGCTGAATCTCCCGTGCAGTTTGAATGTAAGGTGATAGAAGTAAAGCCGCTGGGTACAGAAGGAGGCGCAGGGAATCTTGTAATCTGTGAAATCGTTAAAATTCATATAAAAGATGAGGTATTAGATACCAATGGCGCTATTGATCCGTTAAAAATAGATCAAGTAGCCCGTATGGGCGGTAATTGGTATAGCCGCGCCAACCAAGGGTTGTTTGAAGTCCCTAAACCTATTGCACAACTAGGTATAGGAATCGATCAGATTCCTAAGGCAATTCGATTAAGTCCCGTTCTGACAGGAAATGATCTTGGAATGCTAGGTAATGTAGAACAACTTCCTACCCCCGAAGCCATCGTACAATTTGTTACCGAACATCCAGAAATCCAAAAATTAGTGCTGTCTGGAAATCAAAATAAGCTCCATAAAATAGCAAAAGAATATCTTGTTGAACAAAATGTGAATAACGCGTGGAAAGTTCTCCTTGCAAAGCTCTAATTTTTAGCTACATTTACACCTTTAAATTCTTATTTGAGAGATGGAAGTACAAGGAAAAGTAAAAATGATCGGAGAGACACAAACCTTCGGTAGTAATGGATTCAGAAAACGTGAAATCGTTGTCACAACAGAAGAGCAATACCCTCAGCACATTATGGTAGAATTTGTTCAGGATAAAACAGATTTGCTTAACAATTACCAAGTAGGGCAAAACGTAAAAATCAGTATCAACCTAAGAGGTCGCGAGTGGGTAAATCCACAAGGAGAGACCAAATATTTTAATAGTATACAAGGATGGCGTATAGAAAACTTGCAGAATGCAGCACCACAAGGAGCTCCAGATATGCCGCCTATGCCACCTGCAGATGCTTTTGAGCCTGCAAACAATCTGAACACTGAAGATCATGATGATCTACCGTTTTAGGTAATCATCACGGAACCCCTAAAAGTTCCAACTTCGCCCGTAGTTATCCCCTTAGCTACGGGCTTTTTTTTAGCGAAACGCCATTATAAAAGTTGCGAAGCAACACATGTAAAAATTACATCTGAAACTAAAACTATTCTGTTAAATACTTCGTTGGCTTACTTCTAGAGTTATTTACGACACAACCCCTCGTACAAAACCCTTATCTACCTATCTCAATGCAAATGGTATATAACGAAGCGCTTATTACATACACCCTTTTTTAGTATCTTTCTCATCTCATTAAGCGACCTGACATGCCCATCACAAAAACCATAGAAACACTTTTTCAAAAGTACATTCCTTCGCCGTTTGTGATTGCTATTTTATTAACGCTACTCACCATGATTTTAGCGTTACTATTTACAGATAACCCCTCTGAAACAGCACACCCTATTACTATTTTAAATTTTTGGGAAGAAGGGATCTGGAACACCAACCTATTGGTTTTTGCCTATCAAATGATGCTCATTCTTGTCTTAGGACACGTATTGGTATTAAGTAAACCCATGGATGTATTGATTTCCAAAA
Source organism: uncultured Flavobacteriaceae bacterium (assembly GCA_964351845.1). Lineage (GTDB taxonomy): Bacteria > Bacteroidota > Bacteroidia > Flavobacteriales > Flavobacteriaceae > Dokdonia. The sequence goes on from CAYGQJ010000009.1 coordinate 67,013, forward strand.
TAACCGTGTACGCAAAAGATACCGTGAGTGCCGTCATACTTGTAAGTATCACCACCATGCTCGTCGCTTTTTTTAACTGGGGATTAGGCCTCATTTTTGGAGCCATCATGGCACGTAAAATTGGAGAAGCTTCTCTACAAAAAGGATTTAAAATTAATTACCCACTGGTGGGTGCGGCAGGATACGTAGGACTGATGATCTGGCATGGAGGCATGAGCGGATCAGCACCCCTAAAAGTAGCCGAGAAAGGCCATATAGCCTCACTTATGGACGGTATTGCAGCCCCTGAAATGATCGCTCAACTTCCAGAAAAGATCACAGATGGCCAGACGATTTTCAGTTGGTGGAATCTCCTTCTATTTGGCATCCTACTAATAGTGATTCCTTTTACGTTTTATATGCTTGCGCGAAATGGAAAAACAACCCAATTACCCGATTTTAAGATCACAAAAGAAACTCCTGAAGATCAAGAAAAAAAGGACAAACTAGACAGCTCAAAACTCCTTGCTATTGGATTTGGTTTTATTGTGATTGTCACCTTTTTTTCTCGGTATTATGGGGAATCATTATCCCCGAATATGCTTAACTTTCTAATGCTAGGATTAGGTATTATTCTACACGGAAACTTTAAAAATTTCACCAAAGCAGTCGAAGAAGCCATTGGAGGCGCCAGCGGTATTTTAATCCAGTTTCCATTGTATTTTGGAATCATGGGGATCATGAAAAGCACCGGAATGGTCACCATGATCAGTGATGCGTTTATTGCTGTGGCAACAGAAACTACTTTGCCTATATTTACTTTTTTTAGCGCTGGGCTTGTCAATGTTTTTGTGCCAAGTGGCGGTGGCCAATGGGCCATACAAGGACCTATTGTGATTGAAAGTGCCCTTTCATTAGGTGTTCCTTTACCTAAAGCTATTATGGCGCTTGCCTACGGAGACCAAATCACCAATATGCTACAACCTTTCTGGGCATTGCCCTTACTCGGAATTACAAAATTAAAAGCCAAAGAAATCCTTCCCTACACCTTGATCCTGATGTTGGTGGGAAGTGCGATCTATATTTTAGGATTATTGTTATTTTAATATGTACATTCTTACAGATCATCTTGCCTTCCCACACCCATCTCAAGCCGAAGAAGACGGACTCCTTGCCGTGGGTGCAGATTTGCATCCAGAACGCTTGATGTTAGCATATCGATCTGGGATTTTCCCTTGGTTTAATGAAGGCCAGATGGCATTATGGTGGAGTCCTGACCCTCGGATGGTGGTCAAACCAGCAGATGTCCAGGTATCAAAATCGATGCGTAAAGTGTTACGTGACGGTACGTTTAAAGTCACGTATAACCAACGATTTTTAGAGGTTATTCTCGCTTGCAAACGCATCAAAAGAGAAGGGCAGCATGACACTTGGATCACCAATGCCATGGTAGAGGCCTATCTTACATTACACGAGATGGGACACGCCATTTCTGTCGAGGTTTGGAAAAAAGAACAATTGGTCGGTGGTCTTTATGGCATTAATCTTAAAGACAAAGGCATTTTCTGCGGAGAAAGTATGTTTTCGACCGTAAGTAATGCTAGTAAGGTGGGACTTATTACGCTTTCGCGAAAGCTAACGAAACAAAAATACCGTCTCATCGATTGCCAAACGTACACTGATCATCTCGCGAGCCTAGGCGCCACTGAAATTCCTAGAGAGACCTTTTTAAAATACCTAGCGCCTATTCCTACCTCGCTTCCTCAAAAAGGGGAAGGAACTATCTAAAAGCATTTTATATTTGTCTAACTGAGCCTGTCGAAGTTTTAGTTTTTTGATTATCAATTGCCCTTCGATTAACTCAGGGTACAATCAAAGTATACTTTACTTTTTAGATATGCTCTTAAGTGAGGGTCTGCACCTGCTCATACCGATAACAGCCAACTTCATGATCATTGACCATCCCAATCGCCTGCATAAACGCATAGATCACCGTAGAACCCACAAATTTAAAGCCTCGCTTTTTTAGATCTTTACTGATCTGATCACTCAAAGGTGTATTGGCAGGGCAATCTTTATAATGATTCCAACGATTTTGAATCGGTGTATGATCTACATACGCCCAGAGGTACTCAGAAAAACTCCCAAATTCCTTTTGAATCTCCATATACAGCTTAGCATTGGTCACCGTACCGCGCACTTTGAGTTTATTACGAATGATCCCAGCATCCTGCAACAGACTTTGAATTTTATTCTCATCATATTGCGCAATCCGTTTGTAATCAAAATGATCAAAAGCTATTCTAAAATTCTCCCGCTTACGCAAAATGGTAATCCAACTCAATCCTGCTTGAAAGGTTTCTAATACCAAAAACTCAAAGAGTAAATCTTCATCCCTGAGCGGCGTTCCCCACTCGTTATCGTGATAGGCCTCATATAGATCGTCGCCTACACACCAGCCACATTTGTGTTTTGTCATCATAGTCTATGTACTAAGTGTCTATAAAGATAATTTAAAAGCTTTTATCATAGCCCATCAATCTCTCATAGAGGATAAATAGACATAAAGAATACAAATGTCTCATTTCTTTTAAAAGCCTGTATTCGTATCTTTACAGTCAAAGAAAACAGTATGGAGCACGATACATAATAGTTCTCATTTTGACTATAAAAAATGTGCTTTAGACAAGAGAACCCATGTAAGTTCGCCGTTTCTTTGCCGTCTTACAGATTATGAAAACAATGATAGAAAAATCAAGAAAACAAATCGTAGAAGAAGCGCTTCCAAAAGCCATTTCGTACCAAGCATATAGACAACTAATGGATGATCATGTTGCGCAAGAAACCAGTACGGGTCCTACCCAAACAGAAGCACTTACCAATTATACGATGCTCAATCAGCGTCGTATGAAACGCTTAGATAAAACCACCAAATTACAGGAAGCAGACATCGCAAAAATCAACAGTTTTAAAGGGGATGTTACTTGGCTTGTCATTACAGAAAGCTGGTGTGGTGATGCAGCGCAAACCATGCCTGTAATGCAAAAAATAGCGGAGCTTTCTGAAGGTGTTGACTTGAAAGTGATCCTGCGCGATGAAAATCTGGAACTTATGGATGCCTTTTTATACAATGGGGGTCGTTCTATCCCAAAACTCATTGCTATTGATAATCCTACAGGGGAGATCCTAGGAGATTGGGGGCCACGCCCTTCTAAAGCAACCCAACTTGTCAATGATTATAAAGAAACACATGGGGGGCTGACTCCTGAGTTTAAGCAAGAATTACAAGTCTGGTATAATAAAGATAAAGGTCAAAATACGGTTAAAGATTTAGTAAATCTTCTAGAAAATCAAGGTGAGCACCTTGATTAAAAGAATATTTATAAGTCCGTAAATCACCAATGCTACAATAAAAGGGGTTTTTAAAACACTAGAAGTAATTGATGTTGTTTTAGAAATTCCTTTCATTATTTTGTGTTCTTCAAGCTTGGGTGCTTCTTGTAGATCTTCTTGTTCGATCATTTCTTCTATTTCATTAGCCTTTACTTTCACCAATCTAGAAAAAATAAGATCCGTAATAAAAGTAAAAGGAAGGGCGAAAAATTTAATTCGCTTTTCTAGCACTTTCTTTAATGTAGGCTTGATAACAAATAATCCTACGCCTCTAAAAACATCTTTAAAAGAGGTGCTTACTGGTGCTCCTTCTGATCGTTGAGCTCCTAATTGTCTTGTATCATTATACACATGAATAGCCGTCTCTGTGGTTATTGTAATCACTTTATTGAGATCATCTCTAATCGTATTGATAAGTCGTATCCCAGAAATGAGAATAATACTAGGAAGCGACACTATAAAAAGGAGTAAGAACAAAAGAATGACTAAGAGTATATATTCATTTTGAAAATAAGCATATACAAATAATAAGACACTAGCAACTAACACTGTTAATCCCAAAACTTTTCCGATGTATAATGGAAAGAAAATAGCATCAGAAATAGTTTCGGCAACCTCATCTACTTCGTATTTACTATAATCTATTCTATTACTTTTTGTTGTTTTTGTCATAATCCCTTGTTATAATTTAGTCCAGATTCTCGTATCTAGGTTAAAATCAGTCACCATCTTTTTTAAAGAATGTAATTCATCAATATATCTGGTAAAATAGGTTTCGTCTTTCACCTTTGTCTTTAAGTTTGCTGAAAAGTAATTTTTTGAATTAGGAATCGTCAAAAATATATTCCCATTCTGAAAACTAACAACTGGCCATTTTTTTTCTTGTTGATACAAGAATTCTATGGCTTGAATGATTGCGGGGGATAAAACATAGAAAGCTGTTTGCTCGTTGGTGCACAATACATTGTAGGCTTCTTGTATCAAAGGATTCTCAACGTTGATTTTCTTAAATGTAGTACCAAAAAAATAATCGTCTAGTTTATCTTTTAAATTCTCTAAATTCTTAGGCATTAGTAAAACCTGCCCTTCAAAATGCTTATGGAAATCGGCAGACATATACATCCCTTGATAAAATATTTTTATTTCTTTTACCAGTCCTATTGGAAGTTCATCATCCTGATAATCGTTTGCTCCTCCTGAGAAGATTTGTTTAATAATTATAAAAGGAATCGCTATAATAGCGAAGACAAACAACATAATCGTTTTAAACCAATTGGTATACTCTTTCTTAAAACAGATTTCCCCAAACTCAACATCTACCGTACCTACCTTACCTTCAATGAGATCATCTCCTGTAAGTTCTGTATGGGAGTTAAAAAAAGACTTCTTAAATAGGCCACTGTTTTTTATGGTCTCATAATTTACATGATATGGGTAATATTTTAGATGAGGGTCTGTTTTTTCAATAATCGTAGGAATGATCTTATTTTTAATTCTTGATTCATACACTTTTCTAGGATGGTTTATACTAGACAGTATCGCATGTACGATAAAAGAGGCAAAAGCCCAAAGACCAAACGGAGGCACAAAAAAAGTAATGACAATACACACGCCCATCGCGACATATACGATCATACGCAATGGAACGATAATGATAGTATAGAGAAATTGTAAAAGCTTAAAAGACACGCGCATCTTCTCAACAGAAGATACTTTTGATTGCAAAAATTCGTTTAATTCCAAGAATATCTTATTTAAAAAGTTGACCTACTTGAGGCATTGTTCTTTCTATTTCTGTAGCTTCAAAATAGATTTTAGAGGTGTATTCTAAGCATCCTGCCATGATATTACTAGGAATAGATTCAATGCTATTATTAAAAGAATTCACACTTGAATTATACGCCCTTCTTGATGCACTAATTTGCTCCTCCGTTTCTGTAAGTGTTCGCTGCAAGTGCAGCATATTTTCATTAGACTTAATATCCGGATAGTTTTCCATAGTGACGTTAAGTTGCCCTAATAATTGAGACATCTCATTCTCTAATCCAAATCTTTTTTCCGTATCCATGCCATCGCTTATTTTACTCCGTAATGCTGTGATTCTCTCAAAAAGCGATGACTCGTGGGTCATTATTTTCTGAACGCTCTGAACGATATTAGGAATTAAATCATATCTCTTTTTAAGCATTACATCTACGCCACTGTATGAAAATTCTACTTGATTCTTTTTACGTATAAGTGCATTGTAAGAATAAATAAGTACTGGAATCGTAATAAAAAAAAGAGGCAGTGTGACAAGTACTATAATAATGAGAACAATCGTCGCTGTTGATTTCGTCATGAAAATTCTATTTCGTTAAAAATATCAAATTTAATTGAGAAGAAACGCACTTATTTTCTTTAGATCAATTATCCTTGAAAATTAAACGTAATCGTTCCTTTTTGAGAAGTCGTAGAGGTACTGTTAAATAACGCATCAGAGGCATACGAAAGTGCCTGGTCGATCAAACATCCGTTGGAAGACGTGGATGCCTTTTTATTGTACTCTTTTTTGGTAATAGTTCCTGTGCTATTTACTTCAATGTTCAGTACAATTTTTCCTAAAGCATCACAGGTATATACAGGATTCGGAATCTTAACCGCATTTCTGTCTTTTAAGTTATAGGAAACTGTACTTTGTCTGTTTCCCTTTTTACTATTGCGCTCTTTCTCTCTCGCTTCAATTTGAGCCTTGACACGTTCATTTTGCTCAGCCAGCGCAAGTTCGCGTGACTTTTTATGTTCTTCTAGTGTTTTTTCATTTTCAGCAACAAGATCTTCTACACTGCTTAGCTGTTGCTCTTCGATCGCTTTACGTATAGGATCTTCTTCTTCAAATAATTCTCGACTCTCGTTCTGCAATTCACTTGCGTTATATGCCTGATGGCTTTTGACATTGGATTTTTGAGTTGGTGAGATTTCTTGTTCTTCTATCTCTTCTTCATCTTCCTCAAAAGGTTCCTGAATCACAGGAATCTCTATAAACGCCTCTTCAGGGTTTGGATTTTGATAGGGTTTTACCCCTAAAAAGAAAAAAATAAGCACTAGAAAACATGCGCCCGAAAACGTAATAAGCATGGATTTATCTTGAGCACTTAACTTCATAAGGGGTCTAAAATAATCAAAATCTCCTACACTAAGGAAACGATTAACACTCTTTAAGTTTGATTCTGAGCCGCAAAACTATCTTCAAAAGCGACAATATCGTGTGCATTATCTACGCTATACGACCCTATTTTGGTTCTTTTGAGTGCCGTAAGATGAGCGCCACTTTCCAATCCTTTGCCCATATCATACGCTAGCGATCGGATATAGGTACCTTTGCTACAAGACACTCTAAAGTCAACTTCTGGCAGGGCGATTCGGGTGATTTCAAAATCGTAAATGGTAATTTCTCTGGTAGGAATAGCCACCTCTTCACCGGCTCTTGCAAATTCGTACAAGCGTTTTCCGTCTTTCTTCAATGCTGAAAATATAGGTGGTCGTTGCTGGATCGTTCCTTGGTACGCTTTCGCGAAAGCGTATACAGCCTCCTCCGTAATATGGTCGGTAGCAAAGGTCTGGTCGACGTCGGTTTCTAGATCATAGGATGGCGTGGTGGCACCCAACATGACCGTACCCGTATATTCCTTTTCCTGGCCCATAAATTCATGGATTCGCTTGGTAAACTTGCCCGTGCAGATAATCATCAAACCAGTAGCTAGCGGATCTAAAGTCCCAGCATGACCCACTTTTATTTTTTTGATATTCAAGTTTTTACGAATGAGCCAGCGCACTTTATTCACTAACTGAAACGAACTCCACTCCAAAGGTTTATCAAAAAGTAATATTTGTCCGTCTTTATAATCTTGATCTGTAAGCATAAAATCTATTTTAGCGAAGTACGCGCTATAAAACTATCGTTTTTTTGTAAAATACAAGGTAAAATAATTATTATAAACCTGTCCTATTTGAAGCCACAAGAAAAATATGTAAATTCGAAAAAAAGCTAGCAAAAAGAAGTATTATGAATGTATTATTTAAAATGACAAGGGTAACGTTTATGGTATCCTTACTCTTTATTCTTTGTTGTTGTTCTGAAGAAGAGGAAGCAACCCCAGAGACAACAGAAGAGGAAGTCATTACGCCAGAAATGCCTGAAGACACAGAAAACGACGAAGAATCAGAAGAAAGCACCGCTTTTGTTTTTGCAAATGATTTGGTAATGGAGCATAGTTGGAATACAGGGGGTTGTGACGATGGCCCCTGTGATACTGTAGACGAAAGTTTATCTGATGTTTTTGAAGATGGGCAACCCGATGATCCTTATTTTTTCCAAACAGCAGACGGCGCCGAATTAAATTTAAAATGTCAACTAGACGAAGGGAGGAGAACAGAATTTAAACAGATTTCTAGAGGCCCTTTAACCAGAGCATCACGTATAGAATTTGAGGCCGTGTATTTTGATATTCCAGCGGAGGGAATGACCATCGCTCAAGTACACAACAGAGGAGGTTCTAGCAATAAGCCCTTTTTTAGATTAGAAATGCATGAAGATGAGCTTGAAACAGTGGTGCGCCGTGATCCTGAAGTAAACTCTAACGAAACCACTTTTGATAAAGTAACGTATGCTTATGTAAACGGAGCTGAATATAACGGAGAATTACTTAAAGTAATCTTAGAAAAAAATAATGGCGTCGTACGCCTACACGTAACACAAGGAGATACCGTACTTATCAACGAATCTTATGCTCCAGATGCTGACACCAATTGGGTGTTAGATACCGGTATTGCAAATGGGTATTACCTTAAAGCAGGTGTTTACAACCCCGCAGCACCACATACAGAAGATATTGTACTGCAATACACCGTATTCAAATATGAGTCTGATGATTAAATAATAATGGCTCTGTGAGGCTTGAGGTATCAGCCATACACCATTATTTTATAGTTGTATCCACGATCAACGTTTTCCCATAATAAACTTTAAATGACTTTATGTCTTTAGGAAGAGAGAAATACACATCCATTTTACAGGATTTAAGCATTTTATGACCAAGATATGGAGAGGCTATTTTTGGTTTTTTCTTTGTTCCAAAATTGATGGTAGGTACAACATCTTCATAGCCTTCTATTTTATAGTCATAAAAGGTGTTTTTTATTTCTGGATTATAGGATAGCCACGTTTTTAGATTTTTATCCGTAGGTTGAAAATCAACTAAATATTCAAACCCTAAGTAAATCATACCAACTGCATAATTATTCCTCACATCAATAGGTCGTACTCGAACTTTATATGCCTCTGGAATTAAATAAAATTTATTAGGATCAAAATTCTCAAGTTCATTAGACTGAGATTTTAATTTAAATCGTACTTGAACCTTTTTTGAATCTTTATCAGTTTTAATTGCATAGTAATATCCATTACCCGTAGCTTTTTTTGCTTTAATAAACTTAAAATTAAAGTTTTCAGCTTCTACATACTCTTGAGCTACTAAAGAGATGTTACATCCCAATATCAAAATGAGTATAACGATTATTTGTTTTTGGGTTTTCATTTAATATGTCTATTAAAAGTGAATTTATGGTTTATACAAACTAAATCCAATCGCTATCAATCCTACGACCAAACAGTAAATCGCAAACCAAGAAAGTTTACTTTTCCTCACCAATTTGATCATCCAGGTACAGGCAACCAGTCCTGCAATAAAGGCGCCTAAAAATCCGATGATAAGCACCGACATATTACTTGCCTCTGTCGTCAGGTCACCTCCTAAAATGTCTTTGGCAATCTTCCCTAAGATTAACGGAATCACCATTAAAAACGAAAAACGAGCTGCTTTACTTTTATCATTTCCTAACAACACAGAGGTGGAGATGGTAGCCCCACTTCGCGAAATCCCTGGAAGCATCGCAACGGCTTGCGAGACACCAATCACAAATGCATTGGAAAATGAAACTGTTTTTTCTGTGTTTTTTGCCCTATCTGCCATCCATAATAAAACAGCAGTGACAACCAGCATACAGCCTACCAAAAGGATATTCCCTCCAAATAAAGCTTCCAATTGCTCTTCAAAAAATAAACCAACAATCACTGCAGGAAGCATAGACACGATAATCTTTGTAGAAAATTGTGTTTCTTCATTCCATTTGAATTTGAATAAACCCGTGATAATTTCCCAAATATCTTTTCTAAAAACGACAATGGTACTCAACGCCGTGGCAAAATGAACAACAACAGTAAACATCAGGCTTTCTTCCGGTACAGACGTATCACCAAGAATGGCTTTTCCTAACTCCAAGTGACCACTAGAAGAGACTGGTAAAAATTCGGTAAGACCTTGGATAACACCAAGTATAAGGGCATCTAGATTATTCATGGGTGCAAAGATGCATTTACTATATTAGAATGACAAATATTAGCGAAAAGAGTATTTGTAGAAATAACCAATTTTTAATCTTAGAATTAGTTTTAAAAAAATTAATATCTAAAGCTAGGAATATGACGTCTCAAATTGTCTTACTTATGAATAATGCTATAAAACCAACTCCCATGAAAAGAAAATTATCGATACTATTATTTATACTGTTTATACAAATTGTTGCATTTTCTCAAAACCAAATGAATCCTTGGTTGAAGACTATAGAAGCACGAGCGAACTCGATGGATAAAGAATATAGAAATTTCGAGCCTAGCCGCTATGAACTTCATTCATTAAACACATTACTACTAGAACAACATATAAGTAATGCCCCTTTACGTGATAGTAATATAACCTCAGATGTAATTGTTACATTCCCTACTATAAATGGACAAACAGAAAGCTTCAGAATTTATGAAGCACCTGTATTAGATGAAGCATTAACAGAAAGATTTCCCGATATTAAATCATATGTTGGTCAGGATATAAAAAATCCATCTACTGTAATTCGCTTTAGTATCTCAAAAAATGGCGTACATGGGATGATAACTTCTGGATCACACAAGACCGTTTATATAGATCCATTTACAAAGAATAAAGAAGTATACATGAGCTATTCTCGTGAAAATATTCCACGTGATGCTCTTGCCAATGAGTTTTTTGAATGTCATTCCGATGACCTTATCACAGCACCTATTGATAACAATATCGTAATTCCTACAAGAAATGCAGATGACAGTACCTTAAGAACATATAGACTTGCTGTTGTTTGTACTGGAGAATACTCAACATATCACATTAACAATCAAGGAGTAGATCCAGATGCAAGTGATGAAGAGAAAAAAGCAGCTGTATTAAGCGCAATCAATACCTCTATGACTAGAATCAATGGAATTTTTGAAAGAGATTTAGCACTAACAATGGTTGTCATAGATAATAATACGGAGATTATTTTCCTTGATCCTAATACAGACGGTCTAACAAATGATGATCCTTTTGAGCTTTTAGATGAATCTCAAGAAATTTGCGATAACGTCATTGGAAATGCCAATTACGATATTGGTCATGTATTTAGTACACAAGGTGGCGGAGTAGCTGTTCTGAACTCTCCATGTGTTACAGGATTAAAAGCTAATGGAGTTACAGGAATCAACAATCCTATTGGAGATTTTTTTAATGTAGACTATGTAGCTCATGAAATGGGACATCAGTTTGGAGCAAATCACCCTCAAAACAACAATTGCCAGCGATCTAACGTATCTATCGAAACAGGAAGCGGATCTTCTATTATGGGATATGCAGGAATCTGTGCCCCAAATGTTCAAAATAACAGTGATGATTATTTTAACGGAGTTAGCATTGTAGAAATGTGGAATAACATAAATGGAGGACCCTCTTCTAATTGTCCTACGATATCTTCTACAAGCAATCAAGCACCGATGATTACACCTGCTGACAATTTTATGATTCCCATAAATACCCCGTTCGTATTGAAAGGAAATGCCATTGATCCAGAAGGTGACGAACTAACATATTGTTGGGAACAAATAGACGCGACACCTGCGCCAATGCCTCCAAGTCCTAATGCTACAAGTGGACCTTTATTTAGAACATTAGATCCTACAATAGAAACAAGTAGATATATGCCCACTTTAAATACGATTGTTTCAGGAAATTTAGGGACTACTTGGGAGCAACTCCCGTCTGTAAGTCGCTCAATGACATTTAGATTAACCATTAGAGATAATGCTATTCTAGGAGGAGCAACTGCGAGTGACGATATGACTGTTACCGCAACAGACAGTGCTGGTCCTTTTATCATAACTTCTCAAAACACAAACGAAATTTGGGATTTAAATACGACGCAAACTATTACGTGGGATGTAGCCAATACCGATATAGCACCTATTAATGAAACATCTGTAAATATCTTCCTTTCTGTAGATGGTGGTGTTACTTTTCCAATAGAATTAGCCGCTAATGTACCAAATGATGGTTCACATCCAATTTTAGTTCCTACAAACACAAACCCTACAACACAAGCAAGAATAATGGTGATGGGAGTGACCAATCCTTTTTATCAAGTAAATACAACAAACTTTACTGTAACTGATGTCTTAGGGCTTTCAGATATAACTACTACAGGTTTTGAGATATATCCAAACCCTACATCTGGGACATTCAATATAAATTTTATTTCTTCAAGCAATAAGGTTTCAATAGCACTGTATGATATTACTGGTAGAAAAATCTCAGAAAATACAGAAGATACAGTTAGTAATGCTCCTTTTAATAAGACATTAAATTATCAATATCTTCCAAAAGGAATCTATTTTATAAAAGTTTCAGACGGAGATTTTGTAAGTACAAAACGACTCATTAAAAAGTAAACTACTTCGGGGCAAGCCTCGGGGTATTAAATCCTTTGGCGGTGCCAATAAGGCATCCTTATAAGAATTT